>CAIVDK010000092.1 GCA_903904655.1 uncultured delta proteobacterium
CATGAACATCCTAACTATTACGGATCGCGCTATCGGACATGCCCTGCGCTGGGGCAGTGTCGCCCTGTTGTTCGCGATCTTCGCCCTGTTGTCAATTAACGTATTTACGCGCTTTTTCCCCATTATTTCATTTGAGTGGTTCGATGAAATAATGGAACTGCTGATTGCCTGGATGGTGTTTCTGGGTACGGCTGCACTTTGGCGAGAGAACGAGCACTTCGCGATCACGTTTTTACCCGAGGCGCTCAAAGGCAAAAAGTCAGGTGTCGCTCTGGATATTCTGATCAATCTCATCAGTCTGATTTTTATTGGGGTATTTACCTACTACTCCCTCAATATCACCTTGCGAGTTACTGACTGGACACCAACCCTCAATATGCCCAAAGCCCTGCTCTACGCCAGCATGCCGGTCGCAGGATTCTTCATGGTGATTTACAGCCTGCGCAACTTGGTTATGTGCAGCACAAAAAAATAACAAGGTAGTTGCTCCAGATTCTTTGAAAGGAATTCATTTTGAAAGAACTTCGCTTCCATGGCCGCTCAATCGTCACCGGGCGTGGTTCACTGTCCAGACTGGAGACTATTAACAGCAAGCGTGCTTTTGTTGTTACTGGCGGACAATCGATGTTTGGAAATGGAACCATTGAAAAAATTGAAGCCTTCTTAAAAGGGCGGAACATCGACGTGATGGTGCACTCCGGTGTTCCTGTCAATCCGGGGTTTCACGCAGTGACCGAAGGGATTGCGGCCATGCGCGAATTCAAGCCAGACACCGTTATCGCTGTTGGCGGTGGAGCAGCCATGGATGCGGCCAAACTCATGGCACTGTTTTATGAGCATGCAGATCTGGACATGGCAGCTGCCTTTAAATCCGGGTTGCCGCAAACCAGAGATCTGCTTCAGTTGATCTGTATACCGGGTACTTCCGGAACGGCTTCCGAAGTCACTCCGTTTGCTGTACTGACCTATGCGGCGGATAACCTGAAAATCGGTGCCGGATCTCCGGCGCTGGTTCCTGATCTGGCCATCCTTGATGCCGAAATCACCCTCTCCATGCCCGCGCACATAGCGGCTGAAACAGGGATTGATGCACTGACTCACGCCATCGAATGTTTTACCAACCCGACAGTAGAGGAGTTTTCCGCCTGCCTCTCTGCAGGCGTTGTTGAAGGCCTCTTTATCCACCTGAAATCTTCGGTACTGAATGGGGACATCGACTCAAGGGAGAAGGTTCACCACTACCAGTGCATGGCCGGATGTGCATTTTCGAATGCCGGTACAGGTATGGATCACGGCATTGCTCACGCTTTTGGCGGGCGGTTCAATCTGGGGCACGGCTTGCTGAATGCGGTCGCACTCCCTTACGTCATTCGCTTCAATAGTCGCGACCCAGTAGTGCGTGAGCGCTATGCATACCTCGCGCGACGCATAGGAGTGGACGACCTGGCTTTGGCCGTTCTCTCGCTGAATAAGGCGATTGGAATCCCGTCAAGTTTTGCCGCGATTGGCGTGCCTGAGGCGGTATTCGAAGAGGAGTTCGAGAGCCTTGTTGAAAACTCACTCAAAGGATCGACACGCGCCAATCCGGTTCCGGTCACGGCGGAAGATATGCGTGAATTCTTGCGGAAAGTGTATTCCGGCAAGAGCTTGGGTTCTTAGACAGTCGATGCGGAAAGGACATTAACCAAAAACTGTAGCAGGCAATAGCCATTTTTACGAACAGCAGCTGAATAGGAGTTATACAAATGAAACGTATAGTGTCTATCGGGCTGGCCTAGAATTATTTCCACGTTGGCCGGCACTTATTGATCCGGCCCGCGATACCTTCTCAGTGTGAAAGCATCAGATAGCCCAGCACCAAGTCAATCATGTGTTGTTGCCGCTCGACTTTTGCCTTTGGATTGCTCAGGTCGCGTCTGAAC
>CAIVDK010000093.1 GCA_903904655.1 uncultured delta proteobacterium
ACCTTATTTTCCCCAGAGAAAAACCAAGAAGGAATGGGATCATGGAAAATAAAACTGGTGTTTTGATCGTTTCCATTTTCGCCCTCGCAGTTATAATCGGCTGCGGCAGGGCGGCGGACAAAAAGGCCCCCGGAAGTGAATTCAGGGGCCAATTTAAGCTGGCGACCGTGACGCCCCTGGAGCACACCTACAGCAGGGGGGCAAACCGCTTTGCCGAGCTCGTCAGGGAACGTAGTGGCGGACGTATCCAGATCGTTGTTTATCCCGACGGCAAACTCGGACAAGGGGAAAAGGAATTGCTGGAGGCTGTCCGGCAAGGCAAGATCGACCTGTACGTCGGCTCAACGGGAACGCTCGCCGGTTTCAGCCCGCCCATGGGAATCCTGGATATCCCGTTTCTGTTTTGCAACTATGCACACGCCGACAATATCCTGGATGGTCCTGTGGGGCAGAAGCTGATGACCGACCTGGAAACAGCACAATTCAAGGCCCTGTCGTTTTGGGAGAACGGCTTCCGCAATTTGACAAACAGCCGGCACGCCGTCAAATCCCCGGATGACGCGAAGGGTCTCAACATACGCACCATGGAGAATGCAATCCACCTGGCCGCATGGAAGGCCGTGGGCGTAAATCCCTTGCCGATGCCGTGGGGAGAAGTCTATAAAGCCCTTCAGGATCAGTCCATCGATGGTCAGGAAAATCCCATTGCTCTCATCTACTCGGCAAAACTGAACAACGTGCAAAAGTATCTTTCTCTGACGCAGCACATCTATTCTCCCGCCATCATGATTGCCGGTCACAAGGTCTGGCAAACCATTCCCAAGAGTGATCAGGAGATGATGACCAAGACTGCCCTGGAACTGGCCCAGTATGAGCGTAAGCTGGGACGAGACGCCGAGGAAAAACAGATTGCCGAACTGGTGGCCGGAGGCATGGTTGTAACGAAAGACATAGACAGGGAAGCCTGGCGCAATGCCATGGCGCCCGTTATCGAAAAATACGTACAACAGTTCGGCAGACAGAAGGTCGATGCGATTCTGAATACGAAGTAAAGACAACGTGGAATACGCAGCACCCGATATCCGGATGTATCCGCTTTTGACTCGAAAAAACTTACTTGGAGAACGCAGCAAGCAAGGCTTCCTGAAAATGACACCTCCCTTAATTTCCCTTTGACATACAAGATACTCTTGTCTTATATGTTAGTTGTCAAGAAGCAGTGTTTCATCAATTCAAATAATATGGAGAGCATTATGTTGGAAGCGAATACAGAGGAAGATCGTCGAAAATATCCACGCCTTAACGTCCCGATTCTCTATCGCGAGGCGTCATTCTTTTCGCGTCGTGAACCGGTGATAAACATAGGCCTCGGCGGCATCCGGGTTTACAGTGATGAAGAACTCAAGATAGGAAAACGATTGGAATTGGAACTCTTCTTGCCGGATAAAACGTCGCTGGTATGCACGTCAAGGGTGGTGTGGCAAAAACTGCTTCCAGAAGGCGCAGTTGCCAAATATGAAATTGGGTTTGAGTTTTTAGGGATGTCACCAGATGCCTTACGGTGCTTGGCGAAAGTGCTTGATTTTCAACAGCCAGTCGAATGAGTGTGCATGACGACTTCCTACCTTGCGCCATCGGTGTTGGCTCGTAAGCGAAACAATTACGGAGATACGGCTTAATTGGGCACGGTCTGTAAAGTCAAGTGTCGTTCATGAAAAAGGGGGTTAGCCTTTTCTTTTTAACACGCCCAGTGATTTAAAAAGAGGCTGCACGTCATACAATTCTGATGAGGCCGCCTTCTGATAAACCAGGTAAGGCGCTTGCCCGCCTTGCGCCGGATCGGGAAAAATATCGTGAAAGACCAGATAGCCGCCTGGCAGGATGTGTTTTGCCCAGATTTGATAGTCGTTTAACACGGATTCATAGGCATGGCTGCCGTCAATAAAAATAAGGCTAAGCTGCATGTTCCACGCGCGTCCAATGACTTCCGACCGGCCAACGACAGGGACCACGGTATTTCCCAGATCAAAATCATCAATCGTTTTGCGAAATAAACGCAGCGTGTCGATTTTTCCCGTTTCTTTATCCAGTAAAGCAGAATCGAAATATTCCTGGCCCGGTTGCTGCTCTTCCGATCCTGTGTGGTGGTCAATGGAAAACAAAACAGCGTTGTTTTCCTTGCAGGCCGTGCCCAAAAAGATAGCGGATTTCCCGCAGTAGCTGCCGATTTCCAGACAGGGGGCAAACTTTGAGGCTTCCAGGGCGATCATATAGAGGCGCCTGGCTTCCGCTTCGTCCAGAAAACCTTTAACATTCAATGCTTTTGCGAAATCAATTTTCAAGACAGGCCATCCTTTAAATTAGTAGTCTTTTCATAAACTGCCCTCCGATAAATTGCAATCCAAAAAACACCGATAGTTATTATTTAATCCTGCATATTTTCCTTGAAATGGCCCATATGTAGTGGTAGTATTCGCTCCAACCCCAACATATAGCGTATTAAGGGGCAATCATTTCTTTTAATCATATCGGGAGGGGCACGTGAACACAAAGATTAAAAAGAGAGACGGCCGTTTAGTAAAGTTCAATGCGGATAAGATCACTAACGCCATTGCCAAAGCTTGTGCCGCAACGGGTGAATTTGATATGAAGGAGGCGCGCAAGTTGACCATCAAGGTGCTCAATCTTACGGAGCAGCTCTTCAACGGTAAAATTCTCTCGGTTGAAGAAATACAGGACATCGTCGAAGAAGTTCTCCTGCAATCTCCCTATCGCATGACGGCTAAAGCCTATATCATTTATCGCGATCAGCACTCGCGCCTCAGAGATATTACGAATAAAATGGAAGTGGATCTGGTCGATCAGTATTTGAATAAGGCCGACTGGAAGATTAACGAAAACAGTAATATGGATTATTCCTTGCAAGGGTTGAACAATTATATATCTTCCGAAGTTAGTAAGGTTTACTGGCTCAACGAAATTTATACGCCGGAAATCCGCAAGGCACACACCGAAGGTGATTTTCATATTCACGATTTAAGTCTGCTATCCGTTTATTGCGTGGGCTGGGATTTATTTGATGTGCTGATGCAAGGATTTCGCGGCGTATCCGGAAAGGTGGAAAGCAAGCCCGCCAAGCATTTGCGGAGCGCTTTGGGGCAGGTGGTTAATTTCTTTTACACGCTCCAGGGCGAAGCGGCCGGTGCGCAGGCGTTTTCCAATTTCGACACGTTGCTTGCGCCTTTTATCCGATACGATGGTTTGAATATCAAAGAAATCAAGCAGGCCCTTCAGGAATTTATCTTTAATATTAATGTGCCTACGCGCGTCGGTTTCCAGACGCCGTTTACCAATGTCACATTGGATTTGATTGTTCCTAAATACTACAAGGATCAGCATGTGATCATCGGAGGCCAGCCGCAGAAAGAAACCTACGGAGAATTTCAGGAAGAACTTGATCTGTTTAATAAGGCGTTTTTACAGGTCATGGCCGAGGGCGATGCCAAGGGCAGAGTATTTACATTTCCCATTCCCACTTATAGCATCACAAAAGATTTTGACTGGGACAATCCCAATATGATCGATCTGTGGGAAATGACCGCGAAGTATGGCGTGCCGTATTTTTCCAATTTCATCAACTCCGACATGAATCCCGAAGACGCGCGCAGCATGTGCTGCCGTTTGCGTATTGACAATCGGGAACTGCAGATGAGAGGCGGCGGGCTTTTCGGTTCCAACCCGCTGACCGGCTCTATCGGCGTCATTACGATCAATATGCCGCGTATTGGATACCGGGCGAAATCAAAAAAGGACTTTATGCAGCAACTGGCTAAACTGATGGACATTGCCAAGGAAAGTCTGGAGACCAAACGGAAAGTCCTGGAGAAATTTACCGACGGCAATCTTTATCCCTACACAAAATACTACCTGCGCAATGTCAAAGAAAGATTCAACGAATACTGGAAAAATCATTTTTCCACCATCGGTCTGGTCGGGATGAATGAAGCCTGCCTGAATCTGCTGGGAACAAACATCGCATCGACGGAAGGTCAGCATTTTACCAAGTCGGTGCTGGATTTTATGAGAACCCGATTGATTGCTTATCAGAAAGAAACGGGCAATAATTACAATCTGGAATCCACACCGGCGGAAGGGACGTCCTATCGTCTGGCGCGTATTGACAAGGCCAAGTATTCGGATATTATTTCCGCAAGCGACGGCAAGTCCAAAACGGCGGAGCCGTATTATACCAACTCCACGCAGTTGCCGGTGAACTATACCGACGATATATTTGAAGCACTGGATTTGCAGGATGAAATTCAAACACGTTATACCGGCGGCACGGTTTTTCACACATTTGCCGGCGAACGTATTGATGACCCTCTGGCCGTCAAATCCCTGGTGCGTAAAATCTGCTCCAGTTATCGTCTCCCCTACATGACCTTCACCCCGACGTTCAGCATTTGTCCGTCACATGGATACATCAAAGGGGAAGTGGAAAATTGCCCGACCTGCGCGGAGGCCTGTGAAATCTATTCGCGCGTCGTCGGATATCTTCGGCCGGTCAAGCAGTGGAACAAGGGCAAACAGGAAGAATTTGACTCACGGCAGGTTTACCGGCTTCAGTAAGTGAGGCAGGGCAGTTTGTCTCAAATCCCGTCTATCGCGGCGGATTCAAACGTTCATAGCCCTCCAGGGGGGCAAAAAAGGGACACATGAAAATCGGCGGTTTGCAAAAAGTTTCTTTGATTGATTATCCGGGAAAAATCAGCGCCATTATTTTTACACAAGGCTGCAATTTCCGCTGTCCCTATTGTCACAATCCGGAACTCGTGGAACAAAAATTGTTTCAGACCTGCCTATCGGAAAAAGACATTCTGGCATTCCTAACGACGCGCCAGGGTAAGCTCGACGCGGTAACCCTCACCGGGGGCGAACCGACACTCCAGGAAGATTTAATTCCTTTTATTCAAAAGATTCGCAATCTGGGCTTTGCGGTCAAGCTCGATTCCAACGGATCACAGCCGGATGTTCTTGCCTCGATGATCCAAAAAAAGCTTCTTGATTTTATCGCGCTGGACGTGAAAGCGCCGATAGAAAAGTACCAAAGCGTTGTTCAGGCGCCGGTGGCTATTGACGTTATTCGGGAAAGTATCCGGCTTGTCTTAAAAGCGAAAATTCAGCATGAATTCCGCACAACCGTTGTGGCTTCCTTGCTGACGGCAAAAGATATCTTGGCGATCGTGCGGGAAATTGCCGGAGCGAAGCGCTATGCTCTGCAGAAATTTCAGCCGGCCAGGACGCTGAATAAAAAATATATTCAGGAAAAGACATACTCGGACGAGGAGTTCTTGAAAATAAAAAAACAACTGGAAAAGAATGTTCCATTGATTATGATCCGTTAATTGCGGGAAGCAAGAAAAAAAATAGCGGTGATTCCATAGACGCAGATCATTTAAGAAGAACTGGTGCAGCAGCAGATGGGTATTTAAAAGACTGAAGGCTTAAGTGGCTGAATGATCAAGAGCAATTTTTTTCTTGATTTTATGTTTTTGTGTGGTATCTTTCAAAACAAGCGGTGATTTAAAGTAAATTGCTCCGCTCTATAAATGTGCTAAAGCACTGAAACTCAATGAATCATTCAATTGAACCCGTGCTTTGGCGCGGGTTTTTTATTTTTACATGAAAAGCCCGCACAAAATAATCTATAAGGAGAAAAGTTTATGCAGATTTCGTCGGAAAGTGTCAAAGTGGGTCATCCTGATCTGGTTGCGGATATTATCGCGGCCAATATTATCGCGGCTATCCTCGATGAAGAAAAGAAACAAAAGCTTACGCTGGCCAATATGCCGCATTGCGGCATTGAGGTCTTTTTAGGCAAGGGAATATGTCTGATTGGTGGCGAGGTTCGCACCAGAGTGTATGTCGATATTGATAAAATTGCCAGACAAACCGTGATTGAGCTCGGTTATAATCACGCGGCCGTCGGCTTGAACGGGCATTTAATGGGCGTGCTCAACGCGATTATTCCGCAATCGGAAGATATCAATCAGGGAACCAGCTGCCTTTTAAATAAAGATCACGAAATCGGAGCGGGCGATCAGGGCATCATGTATGGTTTTGCCTGTGACGAAACGCCGGAGCTTCTTCCGCTGCCCTATGTCCTGGTCAGTAAAATGATGCGGGCCTTTGAGTATTGTCAGGACCCGATTTTCGCGCCGGATGGGAAAGGGCAGGTATCCGTCGATTATGACACCAAGACGGGAAAGCCCGTGCGCCTGGCAAAGGTACTGATGTCCAACTCGATTGATTACCGTTATGTCAAAGGCGATAGGTCGAAGGTGCGAGACCGTGCCAAAAAGATCGCTTTTGATTGTCTTAAAGATTGCGTGGATAAGAAGACTGAATTTTTATTTAACCCGACAGGGGAATGGAATGCCATCAATTCCTGCAGCGCGGCGGATTCCGGTTTGACCGGACGCAAACTGGTTGTGCAGTTTTACGGCGGGTATCCCGGCGCACAGCTGGGCGGCGGCGCGGTTGTCAATAAGACACCGGAGAAAGTTGATTGCTCGGCGGCCTTCGGCGCCCGTTACGTTGCCAAAAACATCGTGGCGGCGGGACTGGCTTCTAAATGCGCAGTCCAACTGGCTTACGCCATCGGCATTGCCGATCCTTTCTCGATTTATGTCAATACTTTCGGCACAGGAAAAATACCGGATGAGAAGCTGGAGAAAATTATCGAAACGCATTTTGATTTGACGCCGGAAGGCATGATCGAGAAATTTTCTTTGCTGGACGGGAATATTTATCGTAAAATTCCCCGGACGCTCTTTATGGATGATTATCGCTGGGAAAAAACAGATAAGGTGAAAGATCTGCAAAAAGCGGCTAAATAGCTTACAAAACAAACAGGAGAAGATTGTGATTTCAAGATATTCAAGAGAGAAGATGACGGCGATCTGGAGCCAGGAAAATAAGTATCAAAAATGGCTGGATGTGGAAATAGCGGCTTGTGAGGCGATGGTCAAGCTGGGCCAGGTTCCGGCTGCGGCTGTCGAGACCATTAAATCGAAAGCGGTCATCAACGTCGCCCGGATTGATGAAATTGAAAAAATCACCAAGCACGATGTCATTGCTTTTGTGACGTCTCTCACGGAAAAAATTGGGGAGGACGGCCGTTTTATTCATATGGGGCTTACATCGTCCGATGTGCTGGATACGGCGCTGGCCATGCAGTTAAAAGAAGCCGCCGAAATTCTCCTTGATGATCTTGATCAGCTTCTGATTGTTTTGAAAAAAAGAGCCTTCGAGCATAAAAATACTCTGATGATCGGCCGATCACATGGTATCCATGCCGAGCCGATTACGTTTGGTCTGAAGATGGCGCTTTGGTATCAGGAAATGCAGCGCAACCGCGAGCGTCTTGTTCGGGCCAAAGAAACGGTAAGCTACGGAAAAATCTCCGGCGCCGTGGGTACCTTTTCTTTTATCGACCCCTTTATCGAGGAGTATGTTTGTGAAAAGCTGGGCCTGAAACCCGCGCCTGTATCTTCGCAGATTGTTCAGCGCGACCGGCACGCGGAGTTTTTTACCACCCTGGCAATCATCGCCTCGTCACTGGATAAGTTTGCGCAGGAAATTCGTTTGCTGCAAAGAACCGAAGTCCGGGAGGTGGAGGAGTATTTTTCGCCGGGTCAGAAAGGCTCTTCGGCCATGCCGCATAAGCGCAATCCCGTGCTTTCGGAAAACATTTCCGGCTTAGCCAGACTGGTGCGTTCTTACGCTGTCGCGGCGCTGGAAGATGTCGCCCTGTGGCACGAACGCGATATCAGCCACTCCTCCGTGGAGCGGGTGATCGGGCCGGATGCCACGATTGTTCTGGATTTTATTATGGGACGGTTTACCGGTATGATGGAGAAACTGGTCGTTTATCCCGATCGCATGACGGCCAATTTGAACATGACGCACGGCGTGATATTCTCGCAAATGGTATTGCTCAGGCTCATTGAAAAGGGGACAACGCGCGAAGACGCGTATGCCATTGTTCAGAAAAACGCGATGAAGTCATGGGAAGAGGGCATAGCCTTCCGGACGCTTCTGGCGCAAGACGAGATGGTTCAAAAATATCTAAACGAAAAAGACCTGGTGGGCATTTTCAATGTCAATAATTTTTTAATAAATCTTGATTATATTTTTAATCGAGTGTTCGGAGTTTAAGAAAAAAACGGTCGAGTCAGAGAAGACTCGACCGAACGTAGGGTTGTCATTCCCGCGCAGGCGGGAATCCAGAAAATGCTTAAGTCAGTGGACTCCCGCCTGCGCGGGAATGACAAAAAAGGTAAAATATTACTTTTGTAAAATCACTATTATTTTACCAGGACCGTATCTTTCAGAAATGCATCCTGTGTTTCCGGATAATCCATGGTGTAGTGCAGCCCGCGGCTTTCTTTTCTGGCGCGGGCGCTCTGCACGATCAGCTTGGCCACCGTCGTAATATTACGCAGCTCGATGAGGTCTTTGGTGACCTTGTAATTCCAGTAGTATTCGTGGATTTCGCGTTGAATCATATCTATTCTCCGCTCCGCTCGCTCCAATCGTTTCTCCGACCGGACAATGCCCACGTAATTCCACATGCACCTGCGGATTTCATCCCAGTTGTTGGTGACAACGATCGTATCGTTGCTTTCCGATGTATTGACGGTGTCCCACGGACGGATCGGTGTCGTACTCATTTCGGTTTGCTTGAAGGACTTGGCAATTTTCGTATAAACCCGGTGGGAGTAAACCAGCGCTTCCAGAAGTGAATTACTGGCCAGGCGGTTGGCGCCATGCAGGCCGGTGCAGGAGACTTCGCCGCAGGCAAAAAGATTGTCGATGGAGGTTTTGCCATAGTGATCCACGGCAACGCCACCGCAAATATAATGAGCCGCCGGAGCGATGGGAATTGGTTGGACGGCCATGTCAATGCCGTATTCCAGGCATTTATGATAAATATTCGGAAAGCGGTCGATCAGAAAATTCCGGTCGTGGTGTGTAATATCTAACAAAACATATTCATCGCCGGATTGTTTGATTTCCGTATCGATGGCTTTGGCCACAACGTCACGCGGCGCAAGGCTTTTCATGGGGTGATATTTCTCCATGAAGGTCTCGCCGTTTCTTAATTTGAGAATGCCGCCCTCGCCGCGTACGGCTTCGCTGATTAGAAACGCCTTTGCTTCCGGATGAAACAGGCAGGTGGGATGAAACTGGATAAACTCCATATTGGCGATTTGCGCTCCCGCACGATAAGCCATGGCGATGCCGTCGCCTGTAGCGATGTCGGGATTGGTGGTAATCAGATAAACTTTGCCCGCGCCACCGGTGGACAAGATGGTATATTTGGCGCGGTATGTCTGGATTTCGCCGTTATGAACGTCGAGAACATAGGCGCCCAGGCAATTAATCGTCTGGCCTTTGGCATCCTTTTGGATGATGAGATCTATGCCAATATGATTTTCATGGATTTGAACATTCGTAAGAGCGGCAACTCTTTCGTGAAGCGCCCGTTCGATTTCACGACCGGTCAGATCTTTGGCGTGCAGGACGCGCCGGCGATGGTGGCCCCCTTCCTGCCCTAAATCATAAAGATGAGGCGGAACTTCTGATTTTGTAAAATTGACACCCCACGCAATCAATTCCTGAATCCGGGGAGGCGCCTCCCGGACCACAAACTCGACAACGTCCTGATTGCAAAGCCCGGCGCCGCAGTCCAGTGTATCGCTGATGTGTTCTTCAAAGCTGTCTGTTTTATCCGTTACGGCGGCAATACCGCCCTGGGCGTAATTGGTATTGGATTCTGTTTTTTCTTTTTTCGTGACAATGGCTACCGAGCCTAGCCCAGCAACTTTGATGGCCAGACTTAAACCTGCAATTCCGCTGCCGATAATCAAAAAATCTGTTTTAATTTCCATGGGAGTGATCCTGATCGATAAATACCGGTAAAAAGTTTGTTTACAAATACCGGCGGCTTTTATATAAGCCTTTTAGATTATTTGTAAAGAAAATTGTCAAAGAAGGATTTAAATTTGCTGGTCTTAGGAATCGAATCATCGTGCGATGAAACGGCGGCGGCAGTTGTTCAAGATGGGAAATTACTCTCCAATGTCATTGCCTCGCAAATTAAGGATCACAGCGCCTACGGAGGCGTGGTGCCGGAAATAGCATCCCGTAAACATATTGAAGCCATTTCTCCCGTGATTGCACAGGCGATGACGGATGCGGGCCTGACCTTGAAAAACATGGAAGGCATTTCCGTGACACGCGGGCCGGGTCTGGTCGGTTCACTGCTCGTCGGGTTATCCACCGCCAAGGCCTTGGCCTATGGTCTCCATATTCCCTTTGTCGGCGTCAATCATCTGGAAGGCCATATCATGGCTTCATTTTTAGCTGAGAAAAAGCCGCAATTCCCCTTTGCCGCGCTCGTCGTTTCCGGCGGTCACACCAATGTATATCTGGTAAAGGATTACCACGAGTTTCAGCTGCTGGGCCAGACACGTGACGATGCCGCTGGCGAGGCCTTTGACAAGGCGGCCAAGCTGCTCGATCTGGGCTACCCGGGAGGGGTGGTGATCGATAAAATGGCAAAAGAAGGCAACCCCAGGGCATTTAACTTTCCACGGGCTATGAAGGATTCGCCTGATTTCAGCTTCAGCGGTTTGAAAACATCACTCTTAACCATGTTCAAAAAGCGGGGAGGGCATATTAGCGGGGAAGAATTACCGGATGTTGTGGCCAGTTATCAGGAAGCCATCATCGACGTGCTGGTCGATAAAACGCTCAAGGCGGCCGGTGAGCATAATATCACGCAGGTTGTTGTCTGCGGCGGCGTCGCTGCCAACAGCCGGTTGCGACTGAGATTTGCCGAAGCCACGGCCAGGGTCGGTATGGAATTATTTATTCCGCCGATGGTTTTATGTACGGACAACGCGGCCATGATCGCGGCGCTGGGAGAGATTATGCTGAAAAACGGACGCTCGGATTCGCTGAATTTAAATGCCGTATCACGCTGGCCCTTAGTTTCTCTTTCTCCGCCGGGAGAGGCGAATACCGGCGTATGCCGGTGTTAGGGTGAGGAACATGGCCACACCCAGAGATATTCTGAATCAATATGGCATCAAGCCAAGGAAAAAGTTAGGCCAGTCTTTTCTGGTTGACGTCAATACGATTAAGAAAATTGCCGCCTCGGCGCGTATTTCTTCTGATGATGTTGTGATCGAAATAGGCGCGGGGATCGGTGTCCTGACCAGGGAGATTGCACAAATCGCCAGGCAGGTCATTGCCGTGGAAATTGATCCGCACCTGGTGAACGTTCTCCGGGATCAGTTGGCCGGATGCGCAAACGCAGAGATTTATTCCGGCGATGTTCTGAAATTTGATTTCTCTTCAATATCAAATAAATATAATGCTAAAACTAATGTAATAGGTAATGTACCTTATAATATTTCCAGTCCCGTAATCTTTCGTTTATTGTCTGCAAGGTCAGACATCAGTTGCTTTACTTTAATGTTGCAAAAAGAGGTTGTGCAGCGACTGGTGTCTTTGCCGGATAATAAAAATTATGGTGTGCCGTCTGTTTTACTGCAGATGTATGCCGACGTTGAAAGACTCTTTGATGTGCCTGCAACCTGCTTCTATCCCCGTCCGAAAGTGGAATCTTCAATTATCCAGGGAACCTTTTTGGAAAAAGCACAAGTTGAGTTAATAGACGAGATGTTTTTCAGCCGGGTCGTAAAAGCCGCTTTTGCACAGCGCCGTAAGATGCTGATTAATAATTTGAAAAACGCTAAAATTCTGGAAGAATTTTCTGATACTGAGTTAAAAGAAGTGCTCGATGCCGCAGGCATTGACGGCAAAAGAAGAGGTGAAACTCTGTCTCTTTACGAGTTCGGAAATTTAAGCAATATCCTGAAACAGAAACGACAAAGTAGTTAATAATCCAATTCCGCCCTGTGTGCAAATTTCTTCTAAAACCGTTCCCTTATCACCGTAAAAAAATTGTAACAACTTGATATGATTTATTAAAATAATAATTTCATGAAATATGAAATATTATTCATGAAATATATTGACAAATTATTTTTATTTGATTAAATTGCAGCCATGATGGTTAAGGTAAGCAGAGAACGACTGAGTAATCAGGTTTATACGATCCTCAAGGGAATGATAGCTGATTATCGTTTCAATCCGGGAATGCGCGTCAATGTTGAGCAGATCGCCAAAGAAGTCGGGGCAAGCAGAACCCCGGTATGGGAGGCCGTGCACCGCCTCATCCAGGAAGGTCTTCTGGAGAATATTCCCAACCGCGGTGTCTTCATGTCCGCACTGACTCCCAAGCAGGCCATCGAACTCTATACCGTCAGAGAATCTCTGGAGAGCCTTGCGGCGCGCCTGGCGATTTCGAATATCGATGAGAAAATCATTAAGAAAATGACTACTTGCCTGGATGAACAATACAGGGTTGTTCAGGAAGAGGATTTAGTCAGTTACTCCAGGCTGGATTATGATTTCCACGCGATGGTCTATGAGGCAAGCGGTAATCGAACCTTGCAGGAAATGCTCGAAACAATTAAAAACAAAATGCGGCCTATTGCCATGCATATTAATCCCATCCTTTCCAGTTTGTATCAT
The DNA here is from genome assembly GCA_903904655.1 of uncultured delta proteobacterium. Classification (GTDB taxonomy): domain Bacteria; phylum Desulfobacterota; class Syntrophia; order Syntrophales; family Smithellaceae; genus UBA8904. The sequence goes on from CAIVDK010000093.1 coordinate 12,673, forward strand.
GATCATGTTGAGATTCTGGAAGCATTCCAAGAGAAAGACCCTGACAAAGCAGAAGCCGCATTTCGAAAACACAATTTTCAAATGATCGCTCAGATTAAAAGCAGTATGGAGGCAGACGAATGGAAGGAGGTGCCAAGAAATGACACTAACGCGTTATAAGGACGAACTTTACAATAACTTAAAGGAGGTATGCTATGTATAAAAAAGTTACACTGCTCTCAGTAGGCCTGGTTGTCTTTACTTTATTGACAGGTCTTCTATTTACAACAGAGGTGCAAGCAGCGCCGCCGGACAAGGTAAAGATGGGGCTCATGTTCGGATTGACCGGGGCCGCATCCCCTATCGGGCCGTTACAGCTGGATGGCGCAAAATTGGCGATCAAGGAAATCAATGCCGCAGGCGGCGTTAAATTCGGCGCCAAAAGAGTTCCCATCGAAAGCTTTGTAAAGGACGATGAATCCAAACCGGATATTGCTATTCGAAGATTCCGGGAAATGGTGGACGAAAACAAGGTCGATGTTATCGTCGGCCAGACATTCGCTCCCATTTCGGCAGCGCTCAATAAAGAGGTCAAGAAAAACCCCGTTGCCTATTTTCCGGTCAATGTTGTTGCCGTCAATATGTTCGAGAAGAACGAAATGGCTGAGACCACGTTCTCCATACATGGGTGCGCTTACTCCATCGGTTATGCCGGGGCTTCCTACATTGTTGACAAACTAGGCTATAAAAAGATTATCTTCTTCGGACCTGCTTATGCCTTCGGGCGTGATCAGTGGGCAGGTGCCAAAGCCGCCTTTGAAAAAAGAGGCATTAAGGTTGAATATGTGGAATCGCCTGTTGGAACAAGCGACTACACGTCATATCTCACAAAAATCAAAGAGCAAAAACCTGAGATCGTCATGCTGGCGCACTGGGGTGTTGATGCTATTAACGTGTTAAAGCAGACTTATGAGACAGGCTTAAAAAAGACTTCGAAGATTTGGTTTGACTGGATGACAAACGCCTTTGGAAGCGGTGTGCCGCCGGAAGCCCTGGAAGGCGTTTACTCGCTGATGTCGTGGTACTACGATATGAAAGGTTTCCAGGACGCTGAAATCGTAAAGGCCTCTGATGCCTTTGCCAAGAAATTCCAGCAGGAATATAAATATCCGCCTGATCCCTATTCTGCAATGGCCTATGAAGGCGTTATGGAAGCGGTTAGAGCGATGGAACTGGCACAGTCTGTCGATGGAAAGGCAATGGCCAAGGCCTTGATGGCCAACCCCAAATTTAACTCGATGAAGGGCCAGGGCGTCTGGAGAGCTGACCATCAGCCTGTCTTCAAATACGGGGCTTATGTGGTTGTCGGTAAAGGCGCCAGCGAACGAAAAGATAAAAAGTGGGATCTGGTAAAGATCATCGGTGCATACTCTGGTGAAGACTATCTTCCACCATTGTCAACGCTGGGATATTAGGAGTTATAAAAAGAGGGGCGGGGATCCCGCCCCTCAAAAATGTGGTGAGCTATGACGACAGAACAACCGATAATTGAAACAAAAGAGGCGACGATAGATTTCAATGGTCTTGTCGCCGTCGATGGGGTGAACTTCACCATGAAAGAAGGCGAAGCCATCGGGGTTATCGGACCCAATGGCGCAGGGAAAACAAGCTTTTTTAACCTTCTCACAGGCCTCTTCTTCCCTACGGGAGGAAAGATATTCTTCTCCGGCAAGGATATCACCACCGTCCCACCTCACAAAAGGGTCGCGATGGGGATTGTCAGGACGTTCCAACTTGTTTCTGTCTTTGATTCACTCCCGGTCGTGGATAATCTTATTTTATCGACCAACAGAATCAACAGTGATCATGAATCCAGGGGAGCATTTTTCTTTGGTGATGCCCATCGGCAAAATAAGGTGGAGCAATGCATGGATGCCCTGAAACTCATGGGGATAGAAAACAAGGCACAGCTGATGACTTCCGAGCTCTCTTATGGCGATAAACGCAAGCTGGAGTTGGCGGTTGCTCTCTCTTTGAATCCTAAAATACTTCTCCTGGACGAACCATTTGCAGGACTCAGCGATATGGAAATTTGCGAGGTTTCTCAAATCATCCAGGAAGTGAAAAAGAAGTTCTCCTTTGTGATTATTGAACATAAAATATCCCATATCATTGACCTCGTCCAGAGGTTATGCGTCATGCATGAAGGGAAACTCATTGCCGAAGGGCCGCCGGCCGAGGTGTTGTGCAATGCCATCGTGCGTGAGGTGTACTGGGGCAAAGAGGAGGGATTGACATGCTCCGTGTAAAGAATATCGATGCCGCCTACGGTCATGCCAAAGTGCTCCACGCCATATCGCTTGAAGTCAATTCAGGTGAAATGGTTTTCATCGCCGGGAGAAACGGGGCAGGCAAGACAACCCTTCTGAAATCGATTGCCGGTTTTCTCACGCCATCAACGGGGTCTATAACATTCGACGATAGCAGCATCATGGGTCTTCCGGCCGAAAAAATCGCCTTATCCGGGATACGTTATGTCTTCCAGGATAAACGGGTGTTTTCGCAATTGAGCGTGAAAGAAAACCTTGAACTTGCCGCTTATCCGGTCAAAGTCAGCATAGCGGATGCCATTCAAAAGGTGGTCAGCATCTATCCGAAAATAGAAAAATTTCTTAACTTGCGGGCAGGGAGCTTAAGTGGCGGTCAGCGGCAAATATTACTAATCGGTCGGGCGCTGATCGGCAATCCGAAATTACTCCTCATCGATGAACCGACGGAAGGGCTTGCAGCCGGGACCATTAACGATATTTTAAATGTTCTGGCCACCATGAAAGGAAAGGTGTCCATGCTCATTGTGGAG
>CAIVDK010000094.1 GCA_903904655.1 uncultured delta proteobacterium
GCTGGGAGGATCGGGCGCCGGTGCGGTGGCGTATTCGCTGGCTCTGCAGGAGATAGCCTACGCGTGTGCTTCGACCGCCGTCACCATGTCTGTGGCCAACCTGTCCACCGAGCCGCTTCTTAAATTCGGCAACAAAGAACAGAAAGAAAAATGGCTGGCAGGCCTTGCCGAAGGCGCTCTTCTGGGTGCTTTTGCGCTGACGGAACCGGGCGCCGGTTCTGATCCCGGCTCGATGACGACCACGGCTGAACTCAAAAAAGACAAATATATCATCAACGGAACAAAGGTTTTTATTACACATGGCCGGTATGCCGATGTCATCAATCTTATTGCCAGAACCGGACAGGAGAAGGGAACAAGGGGGCTGTCCGCTTTTATCATAGAAAAAGACGCGCCTGGCTTTACCATCGGAACAAAAGAAGAAAAACTGGGACTGAGAGCGTCCAATACCGTTGAACTTGTTTTTGAAGACTGTGAAATTCCCGCAAAAAACATGCTCGGAAACCCCGGCGAAGGATTTAAGGTGGCCATGCTCGCGCTGGACAGCGGGAGAATAGGCATCGCCTCCCAGTCCGTAGGCATTGCGCGGGCTTGCCTGGATGAAGCTGTTTCCTACACCAAACAAAGGCGTCAGTTCGGAAAGTCCGTCAGTTCGTTCCAGGCTATCCGGTTTATGATTGCAGATGCCGCGACAAAGATCGAAGCCGCTTCCTGGCTGACCCTGGCGGCGGCTGACCGCAAGGACCGGGGGTTGAAGTTTACGAAAGAAGCATCGATGGCCAAGTTATTCGCCTCGGAAACAGCCAATTCGAGCGCCTACATGGCGCTTCAGGTTCATGGCGGCTATGGCTATACAAAGCACTATAAAGTCGAGCGTTTATACCGGGACGCGCGCGCCACAACCATCTATGAAGGCACATCGGAAATCCAGCGCATCGTCATCGCCAGAGAAGTCATCAAAGAATAAAGAACTGCTAGCATCGAAATGAACAGAGTGACTGGCCATGTAATGGATTGGGACGTGTCCCCGCTTTTTGTCGTTCTCCCATATTCAGGAGGGGAAGTCATGTCGGTAGTGTCAAGAGTTGCAGCATTGCTCATTTCAATAGTAATCTTTTTCTCAATATGCCATCCGGCGTTTGCGAACAAATTGGGCCGGGGCCGGTTTTCCGACCGCAACTATACCTTATTAAACAACCTGATACTTGAAAACGGCAAACACAGCCGGAACTATAACCCAAAGCACAAGCCATATGCCGTCTGTGACTGGGACAACACCAGCGCCTTTGGCGATGCAGAAGAAACCCTTTCTTACTACATGCTGGATAATTTGAACTACGCCTTATCTGTGAGCGAGTTCCGCAATGCTGTCAGTTTGGGCGTTCCCCATGGTCCGTCTAAACTGCTGAACAAGGAAGGAAAACCCATCGTTTTTGATGACCTGATCGAAGATTTAGTAGAGGATTACACTTACATTTACAGTCATTATAGTGGCTTTTCCGGGAACAAGGGTCTTGCGGAAGTCAAGATTTCGGAAGAATACAAGGATTTTGCCGCCAAACTGTATGTCATGTTTGATGCGCTGGAAGCAACCTGCGACACAGCGCTTGCCGACAGATGGCAAGGGCAATTGATGAGCGGCATGACCAGTGAGCAATTGATGGAGCTGTCAGAGAAATCAATTAGGAAAAATCTTGACGGCGAACTGCATAAAATAAAGTTCTCCAGTTCGGACAAACTGAAACGCCGCTGCAACGGGGTTTCCTCCACAACCTTTCAGGGACTGCGGATAAACTCAGACATGCGCAACCTGTATCGCTCGCTCATGGATAACGGTATAGACGTGTATATATTATCGGCTTCGCCGGAAGACATCATCATTCCGATAGTATGCAATAAAGGGTATGGGTATAATATTCCACGCGAAAATGTTTTTGGTGTAAGGTATGCTAAAATCAATGGCGTTCTTCAACCCGAATTGTCGCCAAAACGCGTGATGACCTGGGGATCAGGCAAAGTGGATTTGATCAGGAAGCAGTTTGTCAGAACAAAAGGTTACACGCCAATTTTGGTTTGTGGCGACAGCGACGGAGATTACAACATGCTCTCAGCGTTTCCGGAAACACAGCTGGGACTGATTGTTAATCGCCTAAAAAAAGGCAATATTGGTACCTTGTGCGAACAAGCCCTGAGACAGCGAAATGATTCCAAGCCACGTTATATCTTGCAGGGTGTTGACGAAAACACCGGTTTGTTCAATGCTGATGAGGCTACGGTAAAATGGGGAACAACGGGAAAATATTTAGTTAAATAAGAAACATATCACCAGACAAGAATCATGCAGCTTTGAAATTCTCTTTCTCAAGAGGTAATTGCAAAACTCCCCAAAATCCCATCCCCCCTGGCGGGGGAGGGGTAGGGTGTGGGGGAAAGTTGTCATCAAATCAGTACGTTGCAGATTCACCCGCCCCCTAACCCCCTCCCGTCAAGGGTGGGGGAACAAGAGTTTTGCGATTAGCTTTCGATTCCGAAATCTAATTCCGCTGTTGCGGGACGAGCGTCAATTCTCCGCAGCGAGCTCGTGAGGTGGTTGATTTGATAAATTTCACCTCAAGCATCGAAGGCGCGTCTATTACCTTCGATTATTATCGCATTGACAAAAAAAAAGTCTTATTTTATGGTATGCAACATCAGATGTATGTGGATGTCATATCATTATATGCAGATTCAGATATTTGTAACCCTAACTTAAATTGGAGGTAGTAAATGCAAAGGTCTTTGGCTCATCGATGTGCGATCATAGCGGCCGTTTCTTTGTTTCTTTTCTTTACCTGTAGCTTCAATTTGAATGTCGCAATGGCTTTTCAGCCCCTCAAGGGCGATATGGCGAGCTTCATTCCCGGCAAATCGGATACTCCTGCTACTGGGGATACGATCAAGGTCGGACTCATCAACCCTTTCAGCGGATCGGCGGCCAGTGCAGGAGAATGGTTCTATCTTTCCCTGGCCTGGGTTGTCCATGACATCAACACCCAGGGCGGGATTCTGGTTGACGGGAAGAAGAAAAAAATCCAGATCCTCAAAGGCGATACGCAGGTTAAACCCGACATCGCCAAAAAGGTCATCGAAAGACTCATTCTGGAAGATAAGGTCGATGTCCTGGTGGGAACAGCGGGAACACATATTACTATTGTTGCCCAAATGATGGCCGGGTTGCATAAGAAAGTTTTCCTGAACAACTGCTCCTATTCCGATCTTCTTCTGGATGAAAAGAACTGGAATCCCTACGTTTTCCAGGCCATGGCTCCCAATACGACCCAATGGACTCTTGCTCTTGCCCAGTACTATGCCAAGCGTCCGGAAAAGAAGTTTTACATTATCTGCCAGGATTATGCATACGGCCATGCCTACGCTGAAACATTCAAGGCCGCCATCAAGAAGTATAAGCCGGAGGCCCAGATCGTCGGCGAAGACTTTTTCCCTCTTTTCGTCAAGGATTTTGCTCCTTATCTGACCAAGATCAAGGCGTCCGGCGCCGATGCTATCATCACGCAGGCGTGGTCTGCAGACAATGAAAATCTGCTCAAGCAATCAAGAGAGTTTGGTATTAGTGCGCCCGTTTCCAGCATATACTTGGATGACCCTAATCCACTTAAAGCCATTGGCGGTCCTGCCGGAGCCGGCATGGTCGTGATGCAAACACACATTCCCGCCATCAAGACCCCTTTGAACAGAAAGTTCAATGAACTTTGGAACAAACAGTCGAAAAAATGGACAAAGCCTTACGATAATGAAATGTATAAATGGCCGGCCGGTTTTGTGGGAAGCAGCGCCATCAGTATCTACTGGCTTTTTGACGTAATACAAAGGGCGGGAACAACCAATTCCGAAAAGATCATTAAAATCTGGGAGGGAGACAAATTTCAATCTATCATTGGCCCTCTATATATGAGACCGCAGGATCATTTGGCGCTCAGCGATATCTACCTATCCGAACTAGTCTTCCCCAACAAATGGTTTGATAATAACGCGAGTTGGGGCGAGGTTGTCACCATTCCCCAGGCCTTGTGCACCCCTCCGATCATTAACGGGAGGAAGTAATAATAGCACTTTAGCACTTTCGAAAAAGGACGGCAGGTTTGCCGTCCTTTTTCATAAGAAGAAATGAATAAAAGGAGATGTAATGAACTTCGCTTCCATTATCGAAAAGACCTGTAAAACATATCCCGATAAGATCTGTGTCGTCCATGATGACGTGCGGTTAACCTTCAAACAGATGGAGGAACGGGCAAACCGCTTGGCCACGGCCTTGACTAAAATGGGTGTTAAACCCGGCGACCGTGTGGCCGTCTTTCAAACCAACTGTTTTCAATTTTGCGAAATAACATATGCGATCGGCAAAGTGGGTGGCATTTCCGCCAATTTGAACTTCAGGTTGCGTGGAGAAGAAGTCTCTTACATCCTGAATAACTGCACACCCAAGGTTCTGATTTTAGGTGATCGCTATGTAGAGCTTATCAACAACGGCCTCCGGGCTAATCTGCCATCCATCAAACATTATGTGGTTATCGGGGAACCTGCGGCGGATATGGAAAGTTACGAACTCCTGCTTTCGCAGCAGTCGTCGGCGCCTTTCCCCAGTGTAGCTGTTCAGGAGAGCGACACGGCCTGCCTCATCTATACCAGTGGAACAACGGGCTTCCCCAAGGGCGCCATGTTGACCCAAGCCAACGTCGTGACCCCCATCACGGATCGGTACACCTTTGCCGCGGGGACATTGCTCTTGAACGTTCCCATGTACCACATTGCCGGCGTCATCAGCACCTTGCTTCCCCTCTATCGGGGAGATACACAAATCATCCTTCCCCAGTTCGAGACAGGGGCCTGTCTGGATATCATCGAAAAAGAGAAAGTGGCCACAACCTATCTGGTTCCCACCATGCTTCAGGGCATCCTTGATCATCCGGATTTTCCGAAGAAAGACCTCAGTTCTTTAAGAAATATCGGCTATGGTGCTTCCCCCATGCCCGTCAAACTTCTCATGCAAGCCAAGAAACTCCTTCAGGCCGACTATACGAATTTTTTCGGCATGACGGAGTCAACAGGCATTATTTCCGTGCTATCTCCCGAGGATCATCTCTTGGAAGGCAGCCCGGAGGAGATCGTGAAAAAAACAAAGCGCTTGGCCAGCATCGGTCATTGCATTCCTGAAGGTGAGGTGCGGATCGTGGACGATCAGGATCAGGATCTCCCGATCAATACCGTCGGCGAAATCATTGCCCGCGGAAAAAAGGTCATGAAGGGTTATTGGGGCAAGCCGGAAGCGTCGGAAGAAACTCTGCGTGGCGGATGGCTGCATACGGGTGACCTGGCCAGCATGGATGAGGACGGATATCTCTACCTTGCGGGAAGAAAAAAAGA
>CAIVDK010000095.1 GCA_903904655.1 uncultured delta proteobacterium
AATATCGGTCTTGTTCAGATCGACACCTAGCTTCTTCAGGCTGTCGTTCATTGCGTTCAGGCACTCTTCACGATTAAAGCCGGTGTCAATAATCAGGAACCGGTCCCCCCCTTTGACAATATACGAGTTTAGCCATTTCAGCGGACTTCCGCGCAGGGGAATTTCGGTGCGGTACATGTTGGGAACTATCTCTTCAATCATACTTATCGTAACCTCTTCCAAAAATTTATTGAACCATCGTATTTTAATCATTAACGTTTGTAATCTTGCATATTTTCTAAATTCCATCAACTGAAGAGTAAGGAAGCTATACCATTTCGCTCTCAAAGGATAACCAAATATGAGAAACTGCCATGTCTGCGCTGCTCTAAATCGGTCAGGCCCTGCATGATTTCCAGTACACCATCCATTCGCAAGGTTCTCATCCCTTCTCTCAGGGCAATGTTTTTCAATTCGGCAGCATTGGCATTATGTCGAATGGCGTTCTTGATATCAGCTGTCGCGACGATAATTTTATGGATAGGGGTACGACCGGAATCGCTGCCAAACGTAGCGTAGCCGCGGTCGAGAGGTGTTACAGATCTGAGTGGCGCTGCGTACACATTGCTCTCAGGAGATGGAATCTTTCCGTTTTTGCCGCCGCCGAACATCATGGCCTTGCTATTCCATATATTCGGCATCCCCACCTGGACCTTTATCATCGGCGCCGCCGGATCGACCGGTCTAATATTGCCCGAGATTCTGCAGTATTCCGTCTGGCCTGCAGCGTTTGTCGCCTTGACCATAATTGCTTCGGTTACGACTGCGCCGGATTCTGAATTAGTAGAAGTATCTCACTGTCACATATGCGTTCAGCCATCGTTGCCATGAGGTTGGTGTGCGGAATGGTGTCGAAGTATTTGTAAAGATCTGCGCCGATGATTTCGGTGTCGCCGGTGCTACAGACCGGACATATTATTTGCTTCCTACAGTGACCAATTTATTCTTGACACACAAGAACGCGCTTTCTATACTGCCTTCCAAAGAAAGCAACTCAATTATTCTGGCATATTTGCCGCAGGCCTCGAAGAATGACCGTGCAGGCTTAACCAGCGATCAATGTTATGCACCGCCGCTCATCTTTATAGGGTGCAAAAAGAAATCTATCCGGGGATGATTGTTTTCTCATCTCTGTTCACGGTTATTTCGAAACTTAAACTTTAGACCCGCCTGTGGCGCTCGCACAGGCTAGGCGCAAATCACCTATGGAGGTTCATAATGGATTTTCGGAAAATAACTTATCGCACACTTCTTACGGCTTGGCTGGTATTCCTGCTGGCAGGCTTGCTCTATGCGCAGGGGACTGATGCCCGGATAGAAAAAGGCAAGGCGCTCATTGAGCAGAAGAAATTTGCCGAGGCGGTGATCGAGCTTTCGACCGTTTTGGCCAAAGATGCGAAGAACCGCGAGGCCGCACGCCTACGCGGCATTGCTTACCGCAATCAGCAGCAGTACAATTTGGCAATGAGCGATTTCTCCCTGGCCGTGGAACTGGATCCTCAAAAATACGATGGTTATGCAGGACGCGCCATGACAAAGCGGGCCATGAGTGATATTCCCGGCGCCATTGCCGATATGAAAACGGCCATCAAACTGGCTCCATCAAAAGAAGCAAACCGTCTGCTGATAACGATGTCCAATTACTATTCCGATGCGGGCGATGCCAAAGGCATGCTGGATACCTGCTTACGGGCGAAGCAAAGCGAGGCAAATGCTGAGAGCCTCAACTGTGTTGGCCGTGCGCAACTGAAACTGCAGGAGTATGACAAGGCGGTAAAGACGTTTGACGAGCTGGTTGCGACGAATGCATCGCTTCCCCACGCCTACCGCAACCGGGCAAAAGCCTACCTTGAGTTGGGGCAATTAAGTAAAGCGCGCAAGGACTTCGACCAAGCCGCTAAGCTCCGTCCGGACATTACATCATTTGCTGACGTCAAGGAGGATCTGGCGCGTCTGGATGCCCTTCAGAAGGGCACTTTACCCAAACAGGACACTCGCCCTAAACAGGATAATCAGCCCAAACATCGTATTTACAAACTGGTTAAAGTGGAGATGCCGGTAGAGGGAAGGCAAGAACAGTTTAAAAACACCAACTACAAAGCCCACTATGTGGGAACGGGCCTCAACGCCGGATATGAGGTTGCATCGGAATATAATGGACAGACCTCCATAAGCCATGTGCGCTGGAGCATGCCCGCGGAAATCGTTCCGGGAAAACCGGCGAAGTTTCGGATGGAAGGCTCTCAAACCAACCAGGCGATTCGAACCTATGCCGGCATTGAAATGCAAGCACCCTGGAGGGTATCACCTCCCCGAACGCTTGTCGGCATTCGGGTCCACCATAATGAAAAAAACGAAGGCGTCCATATTCTGAAAGATGATTTTGATCTTGTTTTGCCTTCGGAGGTCAGCCGCATTCCCGAAGAAGTCATAGCCGGTAACGAAGATCGGCAACTGTCGATTCGCTTTCGAGAAGATAAAGCGATGAGTCAAATTGTCCGCAAGTGGCAGGGATTTTTAAATACGAAGACGCCTGGCGACGTTCCGATTGAAGAGACCCGGCATGCCCTGAAAAGCTGGCTGAAGGATGAAAAAGCAAAAAAGAAGGAATATTATGATTTGTATTTCATCATTTACTATGAGAACAGCCATTACCCGATGGCCCGTTACACCTATAGCTGCGTTGAGGATGCTGCGGGGGAAGACTTTGAATTTCAGCTTGACCCGCCAGATCGTAAAGATCTCCGGGCGGACGGCCGCGACGGCATCTTGATTAAGGCCCGCGTCAAGCAACAGCCCAACACGCCTTCACCTTCCGCCTCTGCTACTGAAAGCATTCGCTTTGCAGGCGACGGCGAAGGCGCAGCCTGGGCCGATTTAAGTAAAACCGAGATGCGCGGTGGATGGAAGGTTGTCTACATTAAGGCGTCCCATCCGGACCCTGTTCGCCAAAGCGGCCTCAAGCCTCCGGGTGCGCTTCTGATCCGCGCGGAAGGAAAAGACGGCGACCGGAAATTGGGCGGCGTATTCTTGCTGAAAATTGCCGCCGATCCATCCATTGATGCCAAACCGGATGTCGTAGAGTTTCTTGCCAAATCAGGTCAGTCCCTGCTCGTTGCGGTCTGGATTGACAATGCCGGTAAGGAGCCCTGGACGTTTCGCACAGAGTATGCGCCGAAGAACAGGCCTCTGGCAAAGGCGACGTTGAAACCGGTCGAAGGCAGCGCAACGACGCTGACGCTTCAAGAGGCGGGACTCGATCCCGAAACGGGGGTCACAAACAACGAGGTCTCCGTGTTGCGCATCCTTGCCGTGCAGAAGGGCCGCGAACCGTTGGAGCGTGACATCATGGTCACCGTCGGCCAGGAAGGTGTATATGCCACCACCGTGGGTCGGGATCCCGACGGCAATTTCTACCGTGTTGCCGCCGATGGGACAGGAAAAACCACGGATGTGGACTTCCGGGTTTACCTCTACGATCCGAAAACGAAAAAACTGGTCAATAATAAAGACGCGGCAGGAAAACTAAAGATCGAATGCCTTGAACCGCCCACCGGTATTGCCATGCAGGCGCTCAAGGCCGGGCAACTGAAACACACTTTTGCCGGGACAAGGGCGGCCAATGACCCGACCGGCATTTACCGCTTCTCCCTGGCCAAGGAAATTCCGGGTGACGGTCGCATTATCCGCGCTGATTTCAAGGCCACTTACCCCGGCCGCAACGAGGAAAACTTTACCGCCATCTTTACGCTGGATTTCGTCACAACCAGCAATGGGCCGGGCAGCGCCGCCTGGCAGGTTGAACTGGACCGTTGCCGCGAAATCATCGGCAAGTTTGTGCCGCCGGCCTACCAGTCGAAAATGTATGCCCTGCTGGATAAACGCAAGATGACCCTGGGCGCTGACGGCTTGCGACTGCTGCGCGAAAAAATCTGGCGCGCCGCGGTGGAACTGACACTCGGCGAAGGCGGCAAGGGGTATGCCGACGAGGCGGCCTGGGCCGATCGTATTACCGTCACGCTGGAATGGGCCGAATGGGCCGGCGACATGGCGTTTGGCGCGGTCATCGGCACGTGGACCGGTCCTTATGGCGCAGCCGGCGCAAGCATCCTCAAAGGAACGGTCATTTCCGCGATCAACGCTTATTCGGACGGTAAAAGTGCAGATGAATGGCTCTGGGAGAACCTCTCCACCATCCCCGGCATTCTCGAAGGCAAGGTGATTGATGTTGACACCTTCGAAAAAATGGGTGTCCAAAACAAAGCCAAGGTTTGGGCCATCTTCATCGGTTATCATTTCTGCAAAAACCTCTACAATGGCGCCACCGTCATCGATGCCCTCAAAAATACGGCCAGAGAAGCCGGCGGCAACGTTTTATCGAGTTGGTTGAATTCGAAAGTGGCCCAAAGCGCAGGTAAAGGCGTTTCGGTCAAGACTCCGGATGTCGCCGCGTCCGAGGCCGCAAAGCGCATCAGCGACAGAACGGTCACGCGCGACGGCATACCTTACGCCAATCGCGACGATGTGCTCACGGTGATGCAAGACCCGTCCAAGGTCCGCTCCCTGAAGACTGCGCCCAGGGAGGTGCAGCAGGCTTTCTCCAATACCCGCGAAGCCCTGTATCGTCAGCACGACGGGGAGGTCGTTCAACATGTCAAAAATACAGTGCCGGAAATGAAATACCGTATGGTCAAGGTCATGGAGTTTAGGACTCCAGGACAAGATGGCGCGAGTCTCAATACCGACCGCGACTACCGTGTCTGCTACTATGCGGGCCGCGATCCCCGAACCGGAAAAGAGAGCTGGGTGGAAGTCGATCGCCGTCAATGGGAAGATTACTCTTACACGGCCTTTGCCCGGGCCACAGGCGGTCCGGCAAGTAATCCGGCGGCAGCTAAGCGCTGGGCCGAATCTCACCAGCAGATGGCAACCGACAAGTCTCATGCGGAGGCCAGCGGCGCTTTCTCTGATCAGGCAAAGGTCTGGAATCCGCAGACCCGGAAATTTGAAAATGCGCAAATCGTCCCCAATATTGTGCGGATGAAGGCCGGCCAGCCCGGCGTGACACTGAAAGATCCGCAATCGCTGGGGCAGATGTATCAGATGAAAGTCAAAGACGCCAAGTTCAAACACGAGGCCTTCGTTCAAGCCCAGAAGGCGGTGAAAGAACTCGATACGGTCCGAAAAGGGTATGAGACGCAGAACCTTAACGTGGGCCGGATTCCTCCGTCGGTCCGAAACGGCATGGAAGCCGTCATCGAGGTTAATCAGAAACTCGCCGCCGATCCGAACCGCCGCGATCCCAAAGCGATTGCCGAGGCGGAAAAAGTGCTTCAAAAGAACGGATTTACGGATCTCAATGATTTTATGAATAAGCTCAGCAGCCAGTATGAGGCTTTGAAGACAGTCGGGAATTAATCCTGAGAAGGAGCATGACGAATTGAGGATTTTTTTGAAAGCTTTGCTGTTGATTGTGGGTGCGATCCTTCTAATCTGTGGGCTTATGCCTCTGGGGCTTCTTGCCCTGGGAGACAAGGCTGACGGAATGATTACGGAAGTGCGAGGAAGCAATGTCAATACAGAGATGAAAAACGGAAGGCGGAGCATCAACAAACCGAGCGGCTTGTTTACTGTTAAAACAAAGGTGCGATACCGGTTTGATGTGCACCCCACGCCGCTTGAGGAATTAAAGCGCTTGTCAGCGGAACCGCTTGCGACGAATGTTACCGGTTGTGATACGCTTTACGGCAAGACCCGGTTTCCGGATGTTCCCATGCATGTGAAGGGCGACAAACTGCGCGTTATTTTCCTGAAACCCTTTCCGTCCATGAACGCCGCATACCAACCCAACACGATGAGCACTTACGGCTTTCTTCGCCTGATAGGGGGAGTTTCCTTGTTCGTCTGGGGATTGCTGATATCGTTAAGACAAAAAAAGAAGCGTCCCGAAACGGGCATTGAGGTTTTGAACCAAATCGAAAACGAACACGATACAAAATCGAAAGGAGTTTAGCATGAAGGAACAGGCTGTAGTCCAGAAGCAGCCTGGATCAATAAACCGATACCAGAAAATAGTGATCCATTGCGACACTTAGGATCTGTAACAAAATTAGTAGAACAGTTAGCCGTTCGTGGTGAGCTTGTCGAACCATGAATGGCGGCCCTTCGACAAGCTCAGGGCGAACGGATTTTGTAACAGTTATTCTGTTACAGGCCCTAAATTCTTTACGAAGGGATTTTATGGCAGGCGAGTAGGTCTTTATGCTGCTTCCTGTTCGAAAAATGTGCAACGTAGAAATCAGCCAGAGCATAGCATCAAAGCCAACCGGTAGAAAAGATGCGTTGGTCAGTCGGTCACACTTTACTGCTTCTTCTTATAAACATCCATCTTGATGTCGTCCTTCTCGGGAATAGAAATATTCCCTTCCGTTGATGCAATGATAATGGTCTTTCCCGATGCTGACGGACTAAATTCTTTGGCTAGGTCCACTTTAATCGTCAGGATATTGCCTTCGAGACGTTCATCTTCTCGTGCGCAAGCCTTTTGACCAGAAGCAGCTCAGTTTTGCCATCGAAGACGCCGCGGAACAACGCGATAAAGGCAGCGTGGAACCCGTGACGGCATCTATGGAGCAGCGGTCCAGTATAAGGGCTGCGTCCAAGCCTTGATGCCATTTTTCCCCGTAACGACGACCCGAACATATCTGTCGCTGCCTTGAACCGCATACTG
>CAIVDK010000096.1 GCA_903904655.1 uncultured delta proteobacterium
CAGGTCTTTGCCACCGACATTGACAGCCGGGCCATTGCGCGAGCCAGGGCTGGACTCTATCTGTCAGGTATCTCCAGAGACATCTCGAAGGAGCGGCTGATGCGTTTTTTTACAATCGAACCGAACAGCGGCGGCTATCGCGTCCAGAAACACATCCGCGACATGATGATCTTTGCCGAACATAGTGTGATCAAAGATCCGCCATTCACCAAAATCGATTTCGTCAGTTGCCGCAATCTCCTGATCTATATAGGCGCCGACTTGCAGAAGCAGCTCATCCCCCTTTTTCACTACGCCCTGAACTTGGGCGGGTTTCTCTTTTTGGGCACTTCGGAAAGCGTGGGCGAGTTTATGAGCCTCTTTGACACACTGGACAGAGGATCGAAACTGTATCAGCGCAAAGAGAGCATCGACCTCCCCTATGCCGGAAGAAACAAGCAACGCGGTGCTTTGAACCGAGTTCTCCCGCCTTTGGTTTCGGGTGAAACAGCGAGATCTGAGGTGTGTCAGCCGGCAATTGAAAAGCTGGTCGTTCCCAAGAAGCTCTCGCCGCGTGAGCTGACCGAATGGGCGCTTATGCGTATTGCTCCGGCCGGCGCCCTCGTCAACGGCAATGGCAGCATTATCTACCTCCAGGGACGCACTGGTCTTTACCTTGAACCGGCTCAAGGCGTGCCCGGAAGCAGCAACATTCTAAAGATGGCCCGCGAAGGATTGCGAGAGCATCTGACCATAGCCCTGCGTAAAGCAGCGAGCACAAAAGAAATCGTGCACAGCCCGGGCGTGCATATCAAAACCGACAGCGGACAGATTGCGGTTAACCTGACTGTTCATCCGGTAACCACAGACCCCTTCGGCGAGACTCAGGGCAGGCCTGCTGCATCGCCGGCATCGGTCCAGTATCTGGTTATTCTGGAGGAAGCGGCAGCCTCTCCTGGCAAAGATAGGAAGCGACAAGCCGACAAGAAAGCTGGTGCGGAAAGTTCTGATACGATTAAAGCCACAGATATCGATGCGCGCATTGCGGCACTCCAGTTGGAACTGGGGGCCAAGGAAGAATATATCCAGACCAGCAACGAGGAATTGCAGGGCTTCACCGAAGAACTTAAATCCGCAAACGAAGAAATGCAGTCGGTGAATGAAGAATTGCAATCCAGCAACGAAGAACTGGAAACATCCAAGGAAGAATTGCAATCCGTGAACGAGGAACTGCTCACGGTCAACACTGAACTACAGGACAAGGTAGCAGATCTGTCGCGGGCCAACAACGACATGAACAACCTGATAGCCTGCACAGGCATCGGCACCATCTTTGTGGATCACGCGCTGACTATCCAACGTTTCACCCCCACCGTTACCCAGATTATGAATATAATCTTAAGCGACTTGGGACGGCCTGTGAGCCACATCGCCTCCAACATACGGGACTATAACCATCTGTCGGAGGACGTGAAAGCGGTGCTGGACACGCTGACTTCCAAGGAGATTGAAGTGCAGACAACGGACGACAAGTGGTATTCGATGCGCATTCTGCCTTACCGCACGCTCAATAACGTCATCGAAGGCGCGGTGATTACCTTTGTGGACATCACGGGGATGAAGCAGATGCATGTCAACATCAAGGAGTTGGAGAAGGCGCAGGAGGCGTTGCGGGAGAGTGAGCGGATGTTACAGGATTCGCAGGCCGTAGCCCATATCGGCGCGTATATAACCAATCTGACTGCAACTGAATTTGACACGAATACCTGGCAGGCATCACCCGAAATCTATAAAATATTCGGTATTGACATTACATATCCCCATACCTTGGAGGGCTGGATCGGGTTTATTCATCCCGATTCAAAGGAAGAATTATTTGCCTATCACAAGCAGGTAGTGCTTGAAAGAAAACGGTTCGACCGCCAATATAAAATAATCCGCATCAACGATGGAGAGGAACGCTGGGTTCAAGGAACGGGAGAGCTCGTATATGACGAGAAATCAAACCCAATCAGAATGCTTGGCACGATTCAGGATATCACTGAGCGCAAACGGGAGGAGGAAGCGTTAAGAGAAAGCAGAGAAAAATATAGTACAATTTTCGATCAATCCCCAATTGCGATTGAGTTCTACAATTCCGATGGTGGCTTGATTAGTGTAAATAGTGCCTGTATCAATTTGTTTGGCGTAGTGAATAGAAATGAAATTTCCGGCTTCAAGCTGTTTGAAGACCCCAATATCTCTACTGATATAAAAACAAAATTATTGAATAGGGAAAATGTTCGATTTGCAGCTGAATTTAACTTTGAAGAAGTAAAAAGGCTGAACCTTTACCAAACGACCTGTTCAGGAATAAAAATACTGGATTGGTCTATCAGTCCGCTAACAAACGGTAACGTCTTGATAGGGTACATTGAGCAAATACAAGACATCACCGAGCGCAAACAGCTTGAGAATGAGCTGAAGCGGACGCTGCAGAAAACTAATGCGCTGCTCCATCTGGCGGTGACCGCGCGCGATGCGCACGATGCCATCACCGTGCAGGACCTAGAGGGCCGTATCATCGCCTGGAATCCGGCAGCTGTAAGGATGTATGGCTGGAGTGAAGTCGAAGCGCTGGCAATGAATATCCGCGACCTGATCCAAGAGAGGCAGCGCAAGGAAGCGTTGGCCAAGATAAAACAGCTTAGCCAGTCGGAAATTCTGGAGCCTTATCGGACACAGCGGATTGCCAAAGATGGTTCTATCGTGGAAGTCTCGATAATCTCGACCGCCTTGGTGAATGAGACAGGGCAGATGTATGCGATTGCGACAACGGAACGGGCGATAAAGGAAAGAAACTGAATAATCAGCAAGGAATGTCAAGGGTGAGGAAAGACCGCAAATGACAGCCAAAACAAATAAATTTCAGACGATATTCAGCGCAAACTTTCAGTGGCACTCGCTCAAGACAAAGGTGACCCTCTTCACCCTGATTTTTTTCCTGATCGGCATCTGGTCGTTGGCGTTTTATGCCAGGTACACACTACATAACGATATGGAAAATACGTTAGCGCCCAACAGTTCTCAACCGTTTCCATTATAGCAGCAGAGATCAATAACGGGTTAGAGGACAGAATGAAAGCGCTGGAAAAGGTTGCCGCACTCAAGGAAGGGAAAACAACGATTGGCAGTCCGGTTATGGGCAAGGCGCTGCGATCAACGCTTTTCAGTATGGCAACGCCGATTCATGACACAGAGGGCAAAGTGATTGGCGCTTTGGCTGGAACAGTCGATCTCGCCAAACCTAATTTTCTGAGCAGGATTACAGATAATAGTTATGGCAAAACAGGTGGCTATCTGCTGATTGCGCCAAAAGTCAGGACGATTGTTTTTGCAACGGACAAAAAGCGCATCATGGAAGTGTTGCATGCCATCGGGATTGACCCATTTATCGATCACGCCATTGATGGTTGGGAGGGTTCTGGTATTACACGCACGCCATTGGGCGTGGAAGTTTTGGCCTCCACTAAAGGCCGACCGAAAATAATCGAAAATGTAGTGCAGAAAATTGCCTGATTTTAATCGCAAATACCTGATATCATAACTTTGTTATTTTTTAACTGCGGAAGATGGGTTAATACTGACAATCCGAAAAGGCAGGATCATGGCTAAGAAAAAGACACATTCCGACCAGGCAGCGGATTTGCGCAAGCGTGCCGAAAATATCGCCCTTGAAACAGCGGAACAATCGCCAGAAGACATTGATGGTCAAACGCCTGCGGAAATAAGGCAGACGCTCCACGAACTGCGAGTTCACCAGATTGAATTGGATATGCAAAACGAGGAACTGCGCTTGCAAGAGGAAGAACTGAGAGCCTCGCAAGAGCACTATCTTGAACTCTACGAACTGGCGCCGGTAGGCTATTTCATTCTCAGCGAACAGGGATTGATCCTTACGGCCAACCTCACCGCCACTACCATGCTGGGTATTACGAAAAGCAATCTAGGCAAGCAAACCTTGAGTCGTTTCGTCACCCAGGAAGACCAGGATTTCTGCTACCTGAAGAGGATCCAGCTCTTTAAGACTCGCGAACCGCAGACGTTTGAACTGCGGCTTGTGAAAAAAGACGGCACTAAGTTCT
Organism: uncultured delta proteobacterium; assembly: GCA_903904655.1. Classification (GTDB taxonomy): domain Bacteria; phylum Desulfobacterota; class Syntrophia; order Syntrophales; family Smithellaceae; genus UBA8904. Next base: position 4,104 of record CAIVDK010000096.1, read on the forward strand.
GGGCGCATCTGGATGCTATCGCGGCCAAGGACGCCGGTGGCGCCACTGTGTGCCGCATCACGTTAAGCGACATTACCGCGCTCAAACAAGTGGAAGTGGGTCTGCAAGAGCGGCTGGCAGAGCGCATTTTGGCCGAAAAAAACCTGCAGCTATCGCAGTCCCTCCTCATCTCCATGATCAATAGTCCGCAAACGGTCATCATCTTCTCGCTAGATAGGGACTTTCGATACTTAGCGTTCAATGCTATCCACGGGCAGACAATGAAGGCGCTCTGGGGGGTGGATATCCAGCCCGGCATGCATATGACTGATATCATCGGGATTGAGAGTGACAAGGCTAAGGCGCTGCGGAATTTTGAATGGGCGCTCACTGGGGAGCATTTCACACTGACTGAAGAATACGGGGATTATGGACTGGAACGTAAAATCTGGGAAAATATGTATAGCCCTCTTTATGATGTAAATCATCAGATCATTGGTCTGACGGTATGTTGCATCGACGTTACCGACCGCAAGCGGGCTGAGGATGCGCTGAGAGAAAGTGAAAAAAGGTACCGTGATCTCAGTATTTTGGATGATCTCACCCAGCTCTACAATTCCAGACATTTTTATCATCAGCTCGAGATGGAGATCGATCGTGCGGATCGCTACGGACAGCCTTTGACCCTGCTACTTCTCGATCTCGACGATTTCAAACGGTTCAACGATGCCTTCGGTCATATCGAGGGAGATCAGGTCTTGTTGCGACTCGGTCAAGTGGTGAAACGATGCCTGCGCCTGACGGATTCCGCTTATCGTTATGGCGGAGAAGAATTTACGATAATTCTGCCCATGACAACAAGTGCGGACGGCTCCGTTACTGCAGAAAGAATCAGAACAGAGTTCAAGAAAGAGACTTTTTCCCAGGCGCCGGACCAGGAGGTCCATATGACGATGAGCATTGGTCTTGCGCAATGCAATCCACAGGAAGAGATGAAGGCCTTTGTTCATCGGGTTGACCAGCTCATGTATCAAGCAAAGAAGAATGGGAAAGACAGGATTTATTTGGAGGCATAGCCTCAAGTGTAGTTCAATCGATAATCCTCAGCTCAAATATATACTGAAAATTAATGCTTTAAGCTGTTGTCATCTCCGGCCACACCCTCTTTTTCCGCTGTCACGCCTGAGTATTACGGGTACAAAGGTGCTACAAAAAAGCAACAGGCATTCGCAATAAGAGGTTATTCCACAGCACCGCTCTTCTTTAGCAGAGCTGCAATCGACTCGGCCAGCTTACGGTATCCAGCGGCATTTGGATGGATATAATCAGACCTGAGAGAACCATCGGACAGAACCGTGGCCAGGGCATCCTCATCAAAAGGGATTTTCATTTCCATGGCTATCTCGCGGTAAAATTGCAGCGGCGACAGGGACAGACCCGGAGACGGCACCGCGATGATGACCACAGCTATTCTCCGTTCCCGTGCTAACCGAATCATTGCCCGTAAATTGCTGGCGGTTTGCTTCCAATCCAAACGCCGGAGGAGGTCATTACCTCCGTGGCAAAGGAGCAGGAGTGCCGGTTTCTCTCTCTCAATCACCTCCTGTAGGCGCGATAACCCTTCAGCCGTTACCTCTCCCGGAACCCCGGAATTTATCACCCGCCGACCCACCATTTGCGCCAAAAAAGCCGGATAGTTTTCTGTAGGCGAGCCCCCTGTTCCGTAGGTCAAGCTGTCACCGAACGCCAGTATGACTGCATCATTTGCAAGTCGAGGTAACTTTGCGCCGGAAGAGCAAGCCAGCAGAAGAATACTGGTAACGATGGCCAGCAGGGAAGCACACAGCAACTTATTTCTTTTCGTGATCATACCATTTTCACCATAAAGTGAACCCGAAATAGCGCCATCGACAAACGAAGTTACTTCCACCAATGATCTTTGCCAGCATCGACATTGAACCGCTTGCCGCACACCGGGCATTTGCCACCGGGCGGCAGATCGGTTTTCCTGAATTCCACGGTGCAGTTCCCGCAGGTGATAAACGGCGATGTTTCGGGGGCGGGTTTGCGTTGCTCCTTAGCCGTCGTAGCTTTCCAGTGTATTGTCTTTGGTGGCGTTTGACTAAGTTTTGCCCGTCCCTCGGGAGTCAGTCCCCACTGGACGGACTTGAGCATATGGTCAGCCATGATCCGCGTCGGAATGCGGATGTCGGTAAAGTTGAACTCGCCCCCCGAGTCTTTCCACTGGATGCAAAGACGGTATGCCTCGTGAAAGGTCTTCTTCGGAAACAGTAATACCAGGGGTCCAATGGTCAGGATACGACTCAATGTATAGTGTTTCTCAACCTTGGAGTCATCAATTACCGAAGCATCGACCAAGCCGTCGAGGGGAATGCGTCCGAGTTCTTTGTCACCAGCATACAGCACAAGGGCTTCAGGGATTGGCAGGCAGGCCACTTTCTGATCGGCCGGAACAGCGTCAAGCAGCTCTTGCAAGGTCGGGATGCCTCCTCGATTCTTGCTGCTAAATAAACTAGCCATAATACAAATTTACACGACGTGCGATAGCATGTCCATTGTTTATTTAGGGAAGGTAATCATGGCAAAAGTTGGGCAAGAGCATCCGGCCCGATGCCAGAAAAATTTCAGAGAAATGTTAGAGATATGCCCTGTCTTCTTCGATGACTTTTGTGTATAACGAGTTGTAACTTGAAATTTTTAGAGTGAGATTTTTCGGATGGGCGGGAGCGAGCATAGCTTCCTGAACTGTTGTTCTTCTTGTTTTTCTAAAGTATACAACTTTTTAATCAGAAATAATCAAAAAACCGAGGAACTCTAACTTAATATGAGATACAAGTATCTGGAGCAGGTTATTTAAAATAAATCTTGATGATATTGTAAATTGTCGTAGAAAAAGATTTAGGACAAGGCACAGGTATGATGAGGTTTACGGACAGATATTAAAAGCGATAGGTTGATGATAAAGACAATCAAATCGTGATATGGTATTCTTTCATAGAGAACACGACGATAGTGTTGATGAAAGATGATCAACGTGTTAAGATTTATACACCTGATCAGTTTCGAATATTCATCGGCCAGATAGGTCAACTTTTTACAGAAGGAGCTTGAAAATGATGAAAAAATATTTCTATGCCGCCATTGTCATTATTCTGCTTATGGCGCCACCCGCCTTCGGTAAGCAGGGGTACTATTTCAAACGTTTCAGCAGTAATCCCATACCGCCATTGAATATTGTGGGCGTGGCCCTTTCCGAAAGCATCGATTCAGCCAAATGGCTCGTCGAAGAAGGACTGAGGAAACAGAACCGGACTGATGCCGTTTTCGACATCTATATCGATCCCACGTACCGGCAACTGAAAGCCCAGAAGGCCTTTGACATCTCCTTCTATGGAAAAAGCTCAACAGGGGGGAAATTTGAAGCCGAAGCAGACAAAGTACTCGATCTGAAAGCGGCCGTCACCAGCCTCATCATCGTGGACCGGACAAAGAAAGTTCGGGCCTTTACCCAGGGTGGTTTGACAGAATGGGATGATATCGGGAAAGTCATCGAAGAATTGCTCTTGAATCTCGACGGGAAGGAATTGATAACGATTGCAGCCGGCATATCTGGATCGAAAGACATTGGCTGGCAGACAGATCTGGGCAAGGCAAAAGAGGGAGAAAAAGGGAAGAAGGTTGGATTTACGACAGATTTCGGCGCAAGCAAACTGGCCTGGTACAAATACCTAGGGCAAGAAATTCCCGATGTGAAACTCAAGAAGATGGATAATGCCGACACCACGTTGCACGACCTCATTAATGGTAAAGTCAGTGCAATTATCGTGTTTGCCGCTTCCACAGATCAGCGGTCGGCATTTGCACTGCCGGGGATCGCTCACATGACCGCCATGGGCGACGCCCTTTATTACGATTTAACCAAAGGAGGTGCAAAACCAGGTAGCCGGAATGTCCTAAATGCTAAGCATGAGGCGATGCCATAGCGATTGCCCGTCTGGCTGTCGTGTGCCCTCATATGCCGGAGAGGGGAAAGCGGATGGTGCGGGACTAGGGATTCTGCAACAATGTCAGAGACTACAGTTCAAATGGTAATCCTCACCTCAATTCCAACTCGAAAGATGTTACGTATAGGTAGGTGTTGTCAATGTACAGTTCTTTCTATGATTGACATTACCCCGAGACTTTTACCAACACGGAATTGCAAGTCTCCTGCCTCAGAACCCCTTTATGGAAAAGACGTTCTGATTTTACGATGACCTTTGACTGGATTGGGATTATTAAGCCGTGTTGATTATAAATAATCCTTAAGTTTCTTCCTGATTCGGGCTCTTCCAGGCTCTAAAACGGGAAAGCTGCCGTTAAGTTCTGGTTCATGTCCGCCAATCAGATCGATCACGGCTGCAACCATTGAGGAGCGGATGCTTGCCGGATAGCGGGTTAGAAGTATGCCCGTCATCGCATGTTGATGCGCAAAAACCCACTCACCAAAGTCCTTGTCTTCCGTTATCAGTAGCCGGTTTTCCGTCACCGCCAATTCCAATACCGCTTCATCCGGTGGTGATGGTGGATATTTCAGCGATGGCCTTGACGAAATATTGGCGGACAGCGGATAGCGAAGGCATGTATTATGATTTTCGAGTGATTTTATATTGATTTAATCATTATTAATCGCTATGATTAACTACGATTAATAAACAGGAGATACCCATGACTACCAAAGTGTTGACCGCACACATACCCTTGCCACTGGCCGAGAAGGTCGACCAGTTTGCCGCCCGCCTTGAGCGCTCCCGGGCATGGATCATAAAGCAGGCATTATCCGCATGGATCGACCAAGAAGAGGAGCGTCAGCGACTGACAACGGAAGCGATGGCCGATGTCGATGCAGGCCGCGTCATTGACCACGAGGCGGTACAAGCGTGGGCGGAAAGTCTTAGCACCGAAACCCCGTTGCCGTTGCCGCAATGATGGAATTGAAATGGACCAGTAAGGCGCTTTCCGATCTGGTTCGGCTTTACGATTTTCTGGCGCCGGTTAACAAGCAGACGGCCGCCCGCATCGTGCAATCACTGACCGCCGCACCGGCCCGCCTCAAGGAGTATCCACGCATCGGAGAAAAATTAGAAGAGTTCGAACCGCGTGAGGTTCGCCGCATCCTGGTGAATCATTACGAGATGCGATACGAAATCCATGAATCCAAGATTTATGTGCTGCGTATCTGGCATACAAGAGAAGAACGCTAACCGACGTCCAGCCTTTTTTACCGCCTCCGACTATACAATAATTACACGTTAACCCGGCAGATGTCGGCATCAGGCCGTCAGCATCCGGTAGATGCGGGTAATCTTTTCGGGTAATTTAACGACGTCGTCGATGACAGTCCAACTGCTGTGGCTGTACATGCGGGGCAGATATTCGGCGGCTGCCCGATCCACGGTGATGCAGAAGGTCTTGATCCCGAAATGCTGAGCCTCTTTCAGGGCCATCCGTGTATCTTCAATCGCGTAGGTTCCCGAATATTCCTTGTCCACGGGCTTGCCGTCACTCAGGAGGATAATCAGTTTCGTTCGTTCCGGCCGCTTTCTTAACTTGCTCAGGGTGTGCCGGATGGCCGTTCCATCCCGATTCTCGAAATGGTCCTCGATGGCGGAAATTCTTTTCTTGGCCTTGTCGTCATAGGGATCGTCGAAATCCTTGATGCGGTAGTAATCGACGTTATCACGATTGTCCCCGGAAAATCCGTAAATGGCGAAGGCATCGCCGACCTCGTGCAGGGCCTCCGACATGATGATCAGGGATTCCTTCTCGCGCTCAATCGTCGCGCCCTTGGTGCTTCGACTCATGTCGATGAGAAAGGCCACGGCAATATCGCGTCTTCTTTTTTGAAGGAGGGTGTAGTTCTTCTCGGAAGGGGAAATCCCCGCTTTGCGATCCACCATAAACTCCACCACGGCGTCCAGATCAATGTCATCACCGTCATATTGGCGTTTGAGCTTGGTGAAGCCTTCCGGTTTGAGCATCTGAAATTCGCGCCGGATTTTTTTCAAAAGTCCCGCATGTCTGTCTGTCGTTTCACGGTAAAAATCCAGAGAGGTTCCCGCGTGGGTCTGTTCGCGGATTCTTGTCCAGTTACTGCGGTAATCATGAAGGTCCTCCCCCCATTCGTCATAAAGAGAAGTCCCCTGTTCGCTCTGGAGTTCCGTCTTCTTATCGAGAGAAAGCTCGAGGCTGCGCAGGAAAAGATAGACGTCATTGGCACTGAGCGATTCCAGTCGCCGCTCGATTTCCTTAGGTGTTACCCCCTTCTCCTGATAAACGGCCCGCAGCAGCCGCTCGATCTTGTCCGGCGCATCAAATTTCATGGAGGGATCTGAGAAGCCTGCTTCTTCCTCATGTTGCTCGGCACGGCCTGCTTCCTGCTTTCCGCCGCGAGATTCGCCGCGAAAACTTTGTTGATCCTGTCCCGCCCGGTGGGGCCTCTCGGCCACATTATTCGCGTCCGGCCTTGTCTGTGTTGGCGTCGTGTCGCTTTGGGCATTGCTTTGCGATTCTACCTGCGAACCGGATTGACTGCGCTGTGATGATTGGCGGCCCTGCAGGCGGTTCTGGATTTGCTGCGATGTTTTGCCGAAGCTCCCGATATTCTGAGAGACCATATCCTGATTAAGCGGTTTGGACAGGGGCTTCACCGCGCGGTAAGGCTCCTTGAAGGTCTTATCGATCATGAAATATACGCCGACAGACAGTCGCGCCGCTTCGTGAACGTCCGATTCCGGTCGCTTAAGGGACAAGGACATATCCAGTGTGCTCCTAAGAATCGGGATAGCCGGATCGTCGGTATTGTCGAATACTTTTCCCGCCATCAGGCTCTGGGCGATCATTTCCACCGTTCGCTGTTTGGAGTTGGTCATCTTTTGCGGCGGGCGCCGTTTTGCCGTCATATGGCGGTTCATGGCTAAAATATCTTCGCCCAGGGCGGGATACTCCCGTTTCAGGATGCCCTCAATCCTGAAGTCCTCCAGCAGATTAAAGAGATCCTGCGCCAGATCCGGTTCCGGAAACAAGTGTGTAAAACGGTCGATGTCGCTTTGCTCCTCATCCTCTTTCCTGGTCCCGTAGCGGGCGGTAATATCCTGGATGATTTCCGTCATTCGGGAGAGGTCAAATTCAAAGCTCCCGTATTCCAGATGGGCCTCCTGATGGGTGGCGGATACCTTATAGAGCTTGAAATTATCTTCTTTGTCCTGAAAATCCTTGATCCGTTTGGGAAGATAAATTTTCCGTCCGTCCGTATAGACAGTTTCTGCTTCGGCGATTTCCACCCGGCGTCCCAGCAGAGCCCGCAGATAGGTGGACAAAAGATGCCTGATGGTTTTGAGCTCCAGGCCTTTGGGAATACCCTCCATGAAATCACTGAAGGCGGGAGAATTGCCGGTCAGGAAAGACAGGGCCTTTTCTTCGTCTTCTTTGGCCGTGTTCTCGACAAACGCCGCAATCATGCCGAACCCTTCCAATCCCACCCAGTGGATGAATTCCGGGCTTTTTTCCAGAAGTGCTACGGCAAGGGCGGGGCTTGTACGGGCCACCATGGCTGTAATCCCGTAGACGCCCGGCGCAATGGCTCTGTCGCCGATATGATCCAGCCGGTCGATGAGACGGGGACTCTTCTCCACAACGGCAATGGCGGCCTGCCAGTCTTTTCCGGCAATGAAAGAGGCGCATTCCACCAGAATTTCTAGTCCTTCAAAGCCCATTTTATCAATCACGGTGGGGCTCACGTCCAGAAGGCGTTTCGCTATTTTTCCGCTGTTGCGGGCGGTTCTGATCATCAGGGCAAACAATTTCGCCAGGCCCAGGGCGCCGATTCGGGCAAGCAGC
>CAIVDK010000097.1 GCA_903904655.1 uncultured delta proteobacterium
CCCGGAATTCCGGAGTTTCGCCCATTTTTGTGAGTGACCGTCTAATTCCTATTTAATTTTTACAATACAGGAGAACTTATGACCCGGAGAAGAAAAATTATAGTAATCGGTGGATCAGCCGCCGGACCCAAAGCGGCGGCAAAAGCCAGAAGAATAAACAATAGTGCCGAAATTATAATTTTACAGAAAGATGCCGATCTGTCCATGGCTTCCTGCGGTTATCCCTATTATGTGGGAGGATGTTTCAATGACCGGAACATGCTTTTGTGCACGGGTACGGGCGTTACGAGGAATCCAATGTTCTATATCAACGCCAAAAATATCGAGGCGAAAGTCAATACGGAAGTAACTCAAATAGACAGGACAAAGCGCACTGTTGCGTTTAGAAATATTATTTCTGGTGAAACCGGCACAATGAATTACGATAAACTCATCATCGCCACCGGTTCTGTTCCCCGGATGCCATCGGTGCCCGGGGTGGAACTCGAAGGCATTACCACGTTACAATCCATGAAAGACGCCGATTTCCTGCGCAATATCCGCGACGCGGGGAAAATCAAAAAAGCGGTGGTAGTCGGTGGCGGCCTGATCGGCATCGAGACCTGTGAAGCACTGCAGCTGGCAGGTATTGAAATCACGGTTATTGAACTTTTGCCGCAGTTGCTCACGTTTCTGGACTGGGAACTGGCCAAGCTCGTCGAAAATCATGTCAAAAGTAAAGGCGCCAATGTCATTACCGATAACGGCATCGCTGCCTTCTTGGGTGAGAAAGGCAAACTGACGGCTGTAAAACTCCAGAACGGCACGGAATTGCCCTGTGAACTTGCGGTCGTGGCCATCGGTGTGATGCCCAACATTAAACTGGCACAAGAAGCGGGGCTGAAAATCGGCACGTTGGTCGGCCTCGATGTAAATGAGTACATGCAGACATCCGACCCGGATATCTATGCTGTGGGTGACTGCGTGGAAACGATAAATCGCATTACCGGCAAAAAGGTACTGGCGCCGTACGGCGATCTGGCCAATCTTCAGGGACGTGTGGCGGGCGAAAATGCAGCCTCGGAAAACTGCGTAACATTTCCGGGAACTATTCAGACCGGCATTTGCAAGGTCTTTGACTATGTGGCAGGCTCCACGGGACTTTCCGAAACAGCCGCAAAAAAAGTGGGGTTTTCGAATATCATTACGGTGATCAACGCCAGTCCCGACAAGCCGGGATTCATGGGGGGAAAGCTCCTGGTGACCAAACTTATTGCCGATAAAAAAACAGGCAGAGTGCTCGGAGCCCAATGCATCGGACCCGGCAATGTCAGCAAGCAAATCGCCCAATGGGCGATGGCCATTCAGGGTAAGCTGACGATTGACGACATAATCAATGCGGATCTGCCCTATGCACCACCCTTTTCCCTGGCTATCGACCACTTTATTACTACGGCGCACATTATGCAAAATAAGATGAAAGGCAGGCTCAAAGGCATTACCTCAATGGAAGTGTGGCAGAAGGTTTTGGAGCATGAAAAACCGTTTCTTCTCGATACGAGAAGCCCGGAGGAATTCGAGGAAATGCGCCTGGGAATCGGCGAAATACTCATTCCCCTGGGGGCGTTGCGCAAACGTTTCCAAGAACTCCCCGAAGATAAAAACAGGGAAATCATCTGCTATTGCAAAATTTCATTGCGCGGTTACGAGGCAGCGCTAGCTCTCGAAGGCAATGGCTGGACAAATGTAAAAGTAATGGAAGGCGGCATCATGGCCTGGCCGTACGCACGGGAAAAATAGCCTACGAATAAATCTGAGTCCGAACTACAGACGGCATATGAAACGATTGAAGTCATATTTAGCGGATATGTTGTGCCGGCTTTAGCACATCACATCTTTGATTAAGACGTTTCATGAAACCGGCTGGTCCTTACTGTTTATCCTAACAGGGCGACCAGCCAGTTTTTTAAGATAATGATCCGTAAATAATCTGAATAGCAACTTTTTATTATATAACTTTTTTGTCTTTATATAATCAGGAATTTATAGCAACTTCTATACCTTTTTCTCTCACCTCGGCAATCAACTCCGCCGCCCATTTTGATGCATTTCCGACAACAACCGTACAGGCCGTTGAATGTCCACCTGCGGCCAGGAATTCGTTCCACTCCTCATAAAGATTAAATGAACGGCCCATTATTTTCGTTTGTATCTCTCCGCAGGTGATTGTTCCGTATTCATCCAGAAATTTATTGACCAGTTTTTGACCTAACCTGTAGGCAACAAATCTTTTTCTTTCCGGATCGGCAATGTTTTTTAATTCTCGTCCATAGATCTGGCTTATGATCATCACCGCCGCCGTCAAGCCGCCGCAGTTGCCGCGGGTAGTCAAACCGACCCCAGCGCCAAGACCGGTGGCTGATCTAAACACATCCTCATTTTTCAACTCCGGGAAAACTTCATACAGTGATGCAACTACACACTGAGCACAGCCACCATAATTTTTTTCATAATCAAACCCTTTTTCGTAAGCCTTCTCTCCCAAATTTTTAGCCATAGTTTCTTCTCCTGACAGTTAATTATTTTTTTGCCAAATAACTAAATATACGCTTCACGTTCAAAGGTTCTCCGTTCTAAACCAGCAACAGAGAAACAACGCGCTCACCAATGGTTCCCATCTTTATAGCCCCAGCTTGTCATCATGGGTTTTGATATTCCATTTTTACTCATTCTTCTTTCAGACAGTCAATTGCTTTTCTTGTAACCTTTATGCATAAAGAAACATCAACATAAAGTTTTAAAAGTAACATTGCAATACGCAAAATCGGTACCAATCAATTCATTAACATTCTCTTCATCTCTAAGTATTTGAATAATCAATGACTTATCATAATAAAGTCTGATTCTTAGGTGCATTTTCGATATTCCGGATATTCGGGGGACATAACACTTAATTATCTTGACCGGTACAAAAAAATCGTTTAGACATCTTTTATGCCCAGAATATCAAGAATAGTTGCCGTAGATTATCCGCATCACCTTACGCAGCGCGGCGTTCGTTCTATAGATATCTTTCATGGCGACAACGACAGGAATCAGTATTTACAGTTCATCAAAGAAGAATCCCAGCGATGTGAAATAGAAATTCTTGCCTGGTGCCTGATGACCAATCATGTTCATTTTATTGCAGTGCCGCATACTGAAACATCGTTTGCCCGGGGATTTGGTGAAGCCCATAAACGGTACACCCGCATGAAGAATTTCAGTGATAATGTGCGAGGGTATTTATTTCAGGGCCGATTTGGTTCCTGTGTGCTTGACGAACGTCATTTGCTGGCAGCCGTGCGGTATGTCGAGAATAATCCTGTCGTTGCGGGTATGGTCAAGAGTGCATGGCAGCATAAATGGTCTAGTGCGGCCTATCACGTTGGTGATATTGAGGGAGATGTTCTGGTTAGCAGCAGCAATTTATATGGCCTGGTAAAAGATTGGCGGATCTATCTGGATGAACAGATTGAGGGAATGGATGACGTCCATAGCGTGAGAAGGGCGACAAAAACCGGACGACCGGCAGGTGATCACGATTTTGTAAAAAAGATTGAAAAACTGACAGGGCGTTTGTTGAGGCGGAAAAAGCCCGGACCCAAGAAAAAACAAGAAAGCTGAATTAAGTGTTGTGTCCCCGATATTAAAAAGGAGAATTATGTTTGAAAGGTTTTGGCATCGATATTACGATTACAATGTTCCCGCAACCATTCGCTATCCCCAGATTGCCGTCCCCGACCTGCTGCAGATTCCGGCGAATGTTTTGCCGGACAAGGCAGCCATCTACTATGAAGGGGCGGAGATCTCTTTCCGCGATTTTCGCGCCTTAGTTATCCAGATGGCCAATGCCCTGGCCGCTATTGGCGTCGTGAAGGGTGATCGGGTTGGGGTTCATCTACCCAACTGCCCCCAGTATCTGATTGCCTATTATTCGGCCCTTTCCCTTGGAGCGATTGTGGTGAATCTCAATCCCACCTACCCGAAGGAAGAGCTTTCCATGATCGTGGCGACTACGGGTTTGAGCACGCTTGTTACCCTGGACGAGGCCCAGCCACTCATCCGTGAACTTTGCAGAGAAATTCCTATCGCCCGCGTCATTTTGACGAACCGCATGGAATATGCGAAGGAAAAGAGCCCAGGCGTAACGGGTGACTTTAGCGCAGGATGGTATTCTTTTGCCGTCCTCCTGGAAAATTGTACCGATCTGCGGCGGCCCAGAGTTTCCGTCGAGGCAGAAGACCCTGCCGTCATTCAGTTTACCGGCGGCACAACGGGTATTCCCAAAGGGGCGGTTCTCACCCATGCCAATCTGGTAGCGGCAGTGTTCCAGACATCGCCGCGGATGTTTCCGATCATGCAATTCATTCCCCCGGAAAGACGATCGTCGATGATTATTATTCCGCTTTATCATGTTTATGGGAACCTCATTGCCAACTGGTCGCTTTTCAACTGTGTAACTCAGATTCTGGTTCCCCGCTTTCAAACGAATGAAGTCATTGATCTAATAATTAAAATAGGAGAAATTACTTATTTCCCGGCTGTGCCGACCATGCTGACTGCTCTGGTCAATCACCCCCGGATTAAAGAGGCCGATCTGGGCCGGCGGATACACATTGTCAATTCAGGAGCTGCTCCCTGTCCTGTGGAATTGATTGAGCGGCTTCGGGATATGGGCGTATTCATTACAGAAGCCTGGGGAATGAGTGAATCGGCAGGCCTGGGGGTCGTCAACCCCATCCTGGGAAAGAAAAAGGCGGGCAGCATTGGCCTCCCCGCACCGGATAACGATATCCGTCTTGTTGACATTGTGGATGGCGTGACAGACGTTCTCCGGGGACAACCGGGTGAAATGCTTCTGAAAGGGCCATCAGTGATGAAGGAGTATTGGAATAACCCCGAAGAAACGGCGGGACAGCTTGTTGACGGCTGGCTCCACACGGGGGATATTGCCGTCCAGGATGAAGACGGATTCCTGTTCATTGTAGATCGCAAAAAAGACATGATCATTGCCGGCGGTTTTAATATTTATCCCCGGGAAGTCGATGAGGTCATCTACCGGCATCCGAAAATCAAGGATGTTGTAACGGTTGGTATTCCCGACGCCTACCGTGGGGAAACGGTTAAGGCTTTTGTTGTAGCTAAAGACGGAGAGATCGTGACCGCGGAAGAGATTATCGCTTTTTGTAAAGAAAAAATGGCCCCCTACAAGGTGCCGAAAGAAATTGAATTCAGGACATCCCTTCCCCAGTCTGCGGCAGGAAAGATTCTCCGCAAAGTATTAAGAGATGAGGAAATCCAGAAAAAAGGGCAGACGTGATGGGGAGAAGAGAGGGACATCCATGATATGGAAAAAATTCGTTTAGATAAGTTGCTCGTGGCCCGCGGTTTCGCGCCGACTGTTCAAAAAGCACAGGCGTTTATTCTTGCCCGGGCCGTAAAAGTAAATGATGTCTGCCTGTATAAGGCCGATCTACTGGTGCCTGTTGATGCCGAAGTGCACATGAAGGGTGACGACAATCCCTATGTCAGTCGCGGCGGTTTGAAGTTAAAAGGAGCGCTTACGCACTTCATGCTCAATGTATCCGGAGAAGTTGTTCTGGATGTCGGGGCGTCCACGGGCGGTTTCACCGACTGCCTGTTGCAGGCGAGTGCGCGAAAAGTGTTCGCCGTTGATGTTGGTTATGGCCAGCTGGCGTGGAAACTGCGAGGAGACCCGCGCGTGGTCATCATTGAACGCACCAATATCCGCCACTACAACGGTTCTGATCTTACCGAAAAACCAACGCTGGCCGTAATTGACGTCTCTTTTATTTCGCTCAAAACCGTTATTCCCGCCGTACTGACGCTACTTGCAGATCACGCCCGGATTCTCGCATTGATCAAACCGCAGTTTGAAGCGCAAAGGGATGAGGTCGGTAAAAACGGCGTGGTGGAAGATGCGGCGGTTCATAATCGCGTGGTCGGGGAAATCGTCTCATTTTGTCAATCCCAACGGTTGGATGTGGAAGGCACCTGCGACTCTTCTCTTTTAGGACCGGCAGGCAATAAAGAGTTTTTTATATTAGCGCGGAAAACGGACTAAATGGAAATCAAACTGGCCAAAACAGCCGGGTTTTGCATGGGCGTGCGCCGGGCGGTGGATGCGGTTCTGGAAGTTGTCCAACATGAAATGGGCAGGCGAATCTACACCTACGGTCCCCTGATCCACAATCCGCAAACCATTGAACTGCTTAAAAATAGAGGCATTACAGCCATCAGCCATATAGAGGATATTCCGGACAAGCATCAGGCTGTTTTGATTATCCGGGCGCACGGCATTGCGCCTGACGAAAGAAAAAAAATCAAGGAAAGCGGCGTTAAAATCATTGACGCCACCTGTCCGAAAGTCAGCTACGTGCAGGCCATCATCAAAAAGCACACGGCGATGGACTACACGGTCATCATCGCCGGAGACCGCGAACACCCGGAAGTGGACGGTCTGTGGGGTTACACCGAAGGCCGGGGCATCATTGTCTCGACGCTTTCGGATGCGGATAAATTACCCGCCATGGAAAAAGTCTGTATTGTGGCCCAAACCACTCAGGATACGGATCATTACGCTCATATTGTTCAAAAAATCCAAGAAAAAAACCCGCAGGCTGTCGTTTTCAATACAATCTGTTCCTCCACGGAGAAAAGGCAGGAGGAAATTATCACTCTGGCTACGGAAATGGACGCTTTATTCGTCGTCGGCGGTAAAAACAGCGCTAATACCCGCCGTCTGGCTGATCTGGCCCAAAAACAAAACACGCCGACTTTCCATATTGAAACCGCTGAAGAAATAAAAAATATAGACCTGACGCCTTACAAAAGCATCGGCGTTTCCGCCGGCGCCTCCACACCAAACTGGATTATCGATCAGGTTATGGATAATCTTGCGGAAAGACACAGCAGTCCACATCAAAAGGTTGGCTTTCTCCTCAATCTTTGGCTATGGATGGTGAAAACGGATTTCTATTCCGCCTTAGGCGCGGGTTGTCTGGCACTTACGGGCATGTTGTTGCAAAAAATCCCTGTCCATTTTTCGTCGATCGCCATCGCTTCATTATTTGTTTATGCCATGCACGTTCTCAATCGGCTGGCGGGCAGCAAACAATCGGGACTGATCGGTTCATTTCGTGAAAAATCCTATTTAAGGTTCAAAAGATACTATCATCTGACGGCTATTGTCTCTTTGGTGATGGCTCTGGTCTTATCGCTGGCGAACAGCATGCTTTCTTTTGTATTTTTATTTTTTATTTCTCTTGCCGGCGGTTTGTATAATATGAAAATTCTGCCTGGAGGCCAGCGTTTTCAGAGATTAAAAGATATCCCCGGATCAAAAAACATTTTTATCGCAGCAGCATGGGGAATGGTGACGGCGGTTTTACCGGCCTTGAACAACAGCCAACAGGCCAGCGCCGGAATGGCGGTCGCTTTTATTTTTACGTTCGCCTTAGTCTTTATTCGATCGGCCATGTCGGATATTATGGATATCCAAAGCGACAAACTATTGGGACGGGAAACTATCCCCGTAATGATCGGCAAGGAAAAAACTCAAGTCCTCTTGAAAATTATCATCCTGATTTTATTGATTGTTTTGTTAATTTCCACTCCCGCCGGATGGAGTTCAACTTTAAGCATTTTCCTGGTTTTGTGCATATTATATGTATGGATTTGTTTCCGACTTTGTGATAGAAGGGCGGGGCTTTCGGGGGGAGTCATTGAAGGACTCCTGGAAACAAGCTATATTATTGCTGGTTTTGCTGTTTTCTGCTGGTTCGTTCTAGGTTGAGTTTACGATACTGAACTAATGAAAGGAGTAAAGATTAATAATGGGAAAATTTTTTACTCGATTTGTTCTGGTCATTGCTGTTTTGAGCGCTATCGCCTGCGGCGGATTGCGTTTTTCTCAACTGGACCCTGCTGCAAAGGATTATCATCCCAAACGAATCGCCGTATTTCCGGCGGATGTGGGAACGTATGAAGAAGCACGCAATCATATTGAGCAGATTGTGCCCGGCGTGCTGATGGAGAAGAAATGGTTTAGCGACATTACCGACACGGCCAGCCTGAATCGCCAGATTCAGGCCAACGATGAACTGCGCAAAACGATGACGGACTATCTGTCCAAGTTTCAGACTCTGAACTACTCCGATTCCGCTTTGAGCAAGAAAATCGGTCAGTTGACAAAAACGGATGCGTTTTTGTTAGTCGCTATTGATTACTGGAATTATACGGTGGAAAAAGATAAGAAGCTGGCTAAGGTCAGCGTCGGCTTCAAGTTGATCGATGCGGAAACCGGGAAAATCATGTGGAAGGCAGGCCACCATCTGGTGGAAAGCTACATGTTTCTTAAGCCGGAGCTGTCTGATGTCGCCCGCTCGGTTGTCAATGATCTGGTTAAAGAAATACCGCATTGATTCGGTGCGCGATAGACCGTGAACTCAACATAAAAAATGGAGATCATTTATGAAAGAGCAAGTACAAAAAGCGATAGAAAAGGTCCGGCCCGGTCTGCAGGCGGACGGCGGCGATGTAGAACTGGTTGACGTTTCCGAAGACGGCGTGGTCAAAGTCAAGCTGACCGGCGCCTGCCACGGCTGCCCAATGGCGCAGATGACATTGAAAATGGGCATCGAAAAGATCATTAAACAGCAAGTGCCTTCCGTTAAGGAAGTCGTGTCTGTTTAGATGCCGACAAGGTCGAAAGAACGCTAAAATTTTTTGATTAAAGGAGATTTTAAAAAAAATGGCATATGTGATTACAGAAGAATGCATTGCTTGCGGCTCATGCGAGGACGAATGTCCGGTGGAAGCAATATCCGAAGGCGAAGACAAGTACGTGATTGATTCCAAGTTGTGCACAGACTGCGGTGCCTGCTGCGATCAATGTCCGGTGGAAGCGATTATTCCCGGAGAGGAAAAGTAATAATTTCAGCTAGACCAATAAACTTGGGGGAATATCCGTCGGGACCGGCGGATCTTTCCCCTGCTTTTTTTAATCCCGCGGTTGCAAGACGAGCGTTAATTCGCCGCCGCGAGCTCTCGATATAAACACGTTCATTTCATACCTCGACAGCTTACGGCGAAGTGTTTGATTGCAATACAGCTTCCGCGAAGGAATATTTTAGATTAAGATAGAAAAGCGGGATAAGGTCTCGTCAACACACCTTAACACCCTGAATTCGGGAGAACCGCCCATGAATAAATTTATTACCTTTGAAGGCGTCGAAGGCTCCGGTAAATCCACGCAAGTAAAACTTCTGGGCGAGTATTTGACTGGAAAAAACATTCCCGTACTGCTGACACAGGAACCGTCGGGAACCCCGATCGGCCGAAAAATCGGCGATATTCTCTTCAATCGCGGCCATCAGGCCATGTGCCCGGAAACGGAACTGTTCCTGTTTTGCGCGGCGCGAGCACAACACGTGAGAGAGGTCGTCTGGCCTGCGCTGAAAGAGGGGCAATATGTATTATGCGACCGGTTTTCCGATGCGACATTCGCGTATCAGGCGGCGGGACGAGGGCTTGATCTCGATTTCATCAGAACAATTAACAACTATTGCGCCGAGCGGTTAAAGCCGGATTTAACACTGCTTTTTGATTTGCCGGTGGAAACCGGACTGCAAAGAGCCGGCCAGCGCGACGCCGAGCTCAAAGATCCGTCGGCCGCCGACCGCTTCGAGAAAGAAAAACTGGATTTTCACAACCGGGTGCGGCAGGGTTACCTGAGTCTCTGTGCAACGGAGCCCGGACGCTTTCGAGTGATTGACGCGGCGCGGACCGTGGACATGATTGCCCAAGAAACCCGCAGGCATGTGATGGAGTTCATCAACAGACAAAGTTAACCCTTATGGCGGTTTCATTTTCCTATGTCTTTTGCAAATATTTACGGTCATCAAAAGCAAATCGGCATGCTGCAAAAAGCCATGGTTCAGCAGCGGGTCGGGCACTCTTATCTTTTCAGCGGGCCTGACGCCATCGGCAAGAAAACCCTGGCGGTGGCATTCACCCAGGCGTTGAATTGTGAAAACGCCGCCGAGCGATCTGATTCCTGCGGCAACTGTTCCTCATGCAGGAAAATAATCCACCGTAACCACCCGGACATTCACGTGCTTGAAACCCAGGCGCAATTTATCCGCATTGACGCCATCCGCAACATTCAGGAGCAGATGACCTTTAAACCCCTGGAAGGACGCCGGCGCGTCTTCATCATCGACGACGCGGATAAAATGAATGAACAGGCGGCCAATGCCCTATTAAAAACCCTGGAAGAACCGTCAGCCGATAATATCATCATGTTGGTGACCGCGCGTCCTTACTGGCTGCCGCAAACCATTCTTTCGCGCTGCCGGCATGTGCGCGTTAACCCGCTCGCTGCCGAAACCGTCGCGCAGTTTTTAATCGAACAACAGCAAATGGACGCATCCAAAGCCTTACTGCTCGCCTCCCTTTCCGGTGGTTCGATCGGACAGGCGATCGAACTGGACTCGGAAGACATGATTGCATATCGCACCGAATTGAGCCGCCTTCTGTCCACCGCCAGCATGCGCGATCCGATGAGCCTGCTGACACTTGCATCTTTTCTGGGACAGGACAAAAAGGAAATCAAACAGGGGCTGAAGCTTCTCAACACGTATTTTCGCGACGCGCTGGTCTATAAGGAAACCGCTCAGACCTCCATGATCATCAACGCGGATGATCTGCCCGTTATCGCGTCCCTCGCCTGCCGTTTAAACGGCGAGCAGATTCTGCATAATATTACCCTCGTGGAGAAATCAAACGAGACGATTGAAATGAATGTGAACAAATCATTGACATTAGAGGCAATGGCCTTTAATCTCCATCTGTAAAAATAAATTGCAAAGCAGGACCAATAAGTGCTGACCAATATCATTGGTGTAAAATTTAAAAAAGAGGGCAGGATATACAATTTTGACGCCGCCGACCTGATCGTGCATAAAGATGATCAGGTGCTGGTCAATACGGATAACGGCATCGCCCTGGGAATTGTTGTAACCGACGTCCATCGATGCGAATCTCATCAGTTGCCTCCCAATTTAAAAAATATTATCCGTAAAGTCACCGCGGATGATTTGCGTGCCAGGGAAGAACTCGAACTACTCGAAGAAGAAGCCAGAAAATATTGCATAGAAAAAATTCATGAAAAAAGCTTGGCCATGAAATTGATCACTGTGGAGTGTTTTTTTGATAAAAGCAAAATGATCTTTTATTTTACCGCGGAGGCCCGGGTGGATTTCCGCGAGCTGGTTAAAGATCTGGTTGCAAAATTCAAAACCAGAATCGAACTCAAACAAATCGGTGCGCGTCAGGAATCGAGAATTATCAAAGGCTTGGCGGTCTGTGGGCGGACGGTCTGCTGTGCGGGCATCCTGCAAAATCTTGATCGCGTCACCGTGAAGATGGCGAAGGAACAAAGCATGTCGCTCAATCCGGAAAAAATATCCGGATTATGCGGAAGACTGATGTGCTGTCTTTCCTTTGAGCACGATGGATATGCCGGAGCAAAGAAATGCCCCAAAGCAGTCAAAGCGGTGGAAGAGCCGGTGCAAATCGACCCGCCGCAGGCAAAATATAAAATAACAAATGCACAGGAAATGAATAAAAAGCGCAAGGAGTCCTAAGGAGCCGCAAACCATCATGTCAAAACCATTTTATATTACAACACCGATATATTATGTCAACGCCTCGCCGCACATCGGGCACGCCTATACCACCATCGTCGCCGATGTCCTGGCCCGATACGCCCGCATGACGGGCCGCGAAACATTTTTTGTCACTGGTACGGACGAGCATGGCGATAAAATAGCCGAAGCCGCTAAAAAGGCAGGCATTACGCCGAAAGAATACGCCGATTCCATCAGCGCGCAGTTCCGTCATCTGTGGCCCGAACTAGCTATCACCAACAATTACTTCATCCGGACGACCGACGCGAATCACATGGAAACTGTCCGTTCCATTTTGCAAAAAGTTTACGACGCAGGCGATATTTATTTCGGCGCTTATGAAGGATTTTACTGTGTCGGCTGCGAACGTTTCTACATGGAAAAGGAACTCGTGTCGGGCTTGTGTCCCGACCACCAGACCGTGCCGGAGCACCGCAAAGAGAGTAATTACTTCTTCCGCATGAGCAAATATCAGGACTGGCTGATCCGGCACATCCAGGAAAACCCGGAGTTTATCCGACCGGAAAGGTATCGCAATGAAGTGCTGGCATTTCTGCGCGATCCGCTGGAAGATCTCTGCATCTCCCGTCCCAAAACGCGCCTCACGTGGGGCATCACGCTGCCCTTCGATCAAAACTATGTGACGTATGTCTGGTTTGACGCACTGATCAATTACGTCACCGCGCTCGATTACCCGGACGGAGCGAATTTTGAAAAATTCTGGCCCGAGGCCCAGCATCTGATCGCCAAGGATATTTTAAAGCCGCATGGCATTTACTGGCCGACGATGCTTAAAGCCGCGGGCATTGAGCCTTATCAGCACCTTAACGTTCACGGTTACTGGAATTCGGATTCAAGCAAGATGTCCAAGAGCCTAGGCAATGTTGTCCGACCGCTGGATTTGAAGGACAAATACGGACTCGATGCTTTCCGTTACTTTTTGCTGCGCGACATGGTGTTCGGCTTGGATTCGAACTTTTCGGAAGAGGCGTTTGTTTCACGTCTCAATTCCGATCTGGCCAATGATCTCGGTAATCTGCTCAGCCGTACCATTACCATGGCCATCAAATATTGCGACGGGAAAATTCCCGAGCCACCGGCGCCTGATCTGGAAAACAGCTTGCAGGTTGCAGCGCTTAAAGCGGTAGTGGACATGGAGGCATCTTTTGCCGACATGTCGCTGCATAAAGCGCTGATGTCCATATGGGAAGTGATCAGCGCGGCCAATAAATATATTGTGGAAAACGAGCCCTGGTCTCTGGCCAAGGATCCGGCCAATCGGGAAAAGCTTACGGCGATCATGTACCGGCTGCTGGAAGCGCTGCGCGCTATCGCCATTTTAATATCCCCTTTCATGCCTCAGGCGGCGGAAAAAATCCTGAGTCAAATTGGTCTGGAGCTATCGCAAAAATTCGATCTGGATGTCATCCGTAAAAACGAAACACTGCCCGCGGGCCGCGCTTTAATTCGCAGCGAGTCACTCTTTCCGCGCGTGAGCGCTGAAAAGGAAGCGACGACGCAACCAAAGAAAGCGGATATCGAATTAAAGCCGGAAATTGAATATGATGAATTCGCCAAAGTGGACTTGCGCGTAGCAAAAATTCTGGCGGCCGAACCTGTTCCCAAATCCAACAAGCTTGTTAAACTGCGGATCGATATCGGAGAAGAGCGGAGCATTGTCGCGGGAATCGGCAAGGATTATAAGCCGGAAGAACTTGTCGGCAAATCCATTATCGTCGTGGCCAATCTGAAGCCGGCCAAGCTCATGGGCGTGGAATCACATGGCATGCTGTTGGCAACGGACGGCGTTGCCGGGCTGACGCTGCTGGGATTTGACCACGATCCGAAGACGGGGGCAAAAGTTCGTTAAAACGGAATGTTAGACTATAGGGAACGGTCAGCCGACTCGGCGAATGCTCGGGCGACCACCTCTGCGGGTGGCAAGACCACCTCTGCGGGTGGCAAGACCACCTCTGCGGGTGGCAAGACCACCTCTGCGGGTGGCAAGACCACCCCTGCGGGTGGCAAGGCCGTTTCCTACGACTGCAAGACAGCCGCTTTTTCATTTATAGTTTAGTGTATTAAGGTATTTTAGAACAGCGTCTCTTTCTTCAGGCTCGACTTTCGCGCCTTTTTTAATCATCCGGTCGAGGGTAACTTCCCACTCCGAGGCATTTTTTTTGGCGCTTTCCACTTTTTTAATACCGTGGCACTTAGAACAGACATTGTCCGCAATCGCTTTGCCGTCGGGCTGGGCAAAAGCAACTCCAACGGACAAAGCACACAAAAACACTGAGCTTACCAAAACCGCAAATGCTCTTTTCATAAAAACCTCCTTCCAATTTATTCGGTTAACAGTTTTTCAATTGCCGGCTGATCAAAGCCGGATACGATCTGACCTTTGATATAAAACAGCGGTGTCGCGCGGACGCCCATTTTCGCAGAAGTCTCCCCGTGCGCTTTTATCAGTTCTTCAACGTTTTTATCTTTGCAGAGATTAAGCTGGGCGTTCCCATCCAGTTTCCCGCCTAAAACGTCGTCATAGGCTTTGGTTTTATCCTGGGCGCACAAAATATGCTGAATTTTATTTGCCGAATCCTGAGACAAAGAGAGGAAAAAAACATACAGCGTCACATCATCTTTGCGCTTATCGAAAAATTCAAAAGCACGACGGCAATAAAGGCAATTCGGGTCCGTAAACTTTACAACCTTCTTTTTCCCGTTGCCGATTTTCAGCGCTTTATCCAGGGACAGTTTGGTGAGCTGGGAGGTCATCCGTTTCGTGTTGCTTTCCTGTGTCAGATTTTTCCCGTCTTTAGAAATGATATTGCCCAGCAAAATAACATCGCCTTCCTGAAGATAATAATAAACCTGTCGACCGTTATAGACTTCATAGACGCCTTTGATGGACGTCTCGGCAAATGTTTCATAGGTATTTTTAGAGAAACTTTTTTTGAATTGCTCTTCCGGCGTTATCTTTTGTGCAGGCGAGCATCCCATAAGTAAAAAAAGAGCCATGACAGCGATGATCAATAATTTATTCACGTGAGGACTCCTTTGTTATTATCTATCAGACTGAGACCAACAATCATCCCATTCAGATGGAATATTGCCTTCTGAATTACAAGTGGCAATGCAGGTTTGAAATACTGCCTCGCATAGTCGCAAGTCTGCCTTTATATTTATACAGATTTGCTTTTTCCCGGCGCAACAACTCATGCAATTTTTTATGCGTTCTTCGCTTGTTTTTTCTGCGACGGCGATGTCAGAAAAAGAGAAGATCAAAAAATACATGATCATGACAAAACACGACATAAGGGGAAATATGCTCAACGGTTTCATACTGTCACCTTCTTCAAATGAAATGACCGACTTGTTTGTTACTTACTACCGGAAAGAAAGTATGTCCACCAAATTGATGGATATCGCCGTGGGCATAGATCAACCTCCCTGGATCATATCGATGAACTCGGGCAACATCAGGATCTTGACCTGCTTCTCCTTCGGCATATTGAAAACCGCCTGGAAGTAACATCCGGTGCAAATGTGAACCATGCAGTCCGTTTTAACATGATTGATCATATGGGCCAGACCGTCCGGCTTGTAGCAACAAGCGGGCGCGCCGATCCGGTTAATGGAAAGTCCCTCAATCTTGTGAAAAACCGCATTGGTCGATTTCAGATCCATGGGGACTTTGGCAAAATTTTTGTGGAGCTTGTAGCAACCGGCATAATAGTCGATTTCATGAGGCCATTGCAAACCGCTGACCAATTCGGCCAGAACCTGGGGATAAAAGACGATGTCTTCCTCGGGGAAGGCATACTTGTAAATAGGATAGCAAGGGGAGCAGAAGAGGATCAGTCTCTGGCCCCCCAGTTTTTTCATCTGCTCGATATTCAATCCGGCAAATTCTTTGGAATAAGTCCGGCATGCAGCCATTGCCCCATCGTCTTTGGCCTTGATGGCCGGGCGATAGAGGTAGTTTCCGCAGCAGTATTCTTTTGATAGAAAGGTAAAATCCATGCCGCCCCGTTCCAGAACGCGAGCAAATTTCTGAATCACTGAAGGCATTAGTTTGAGATTCTGGCAACCCATGATGACAACATTCTGGGCCTGCCGATCATAAGGAAGACCCAGAGAATCCATGATCTCTACTCTGTTCGGCTGATCATCAAGAACATGGCCGTTGGAACGGATATGTTCAACCATCTGTTCGTTGATCAAGGTGTGCATGGTTTATCCTCCCCAAGACAAGAGCGCCACAGGCTTTTCAATTTGACATTTGATAAGATATTGCTTCTGTGATGAAGCAATATCACCGAAATGAATTTCCATTTTTAGCATAAAAAGATCATTGACAGGCCATAATTATAAATATAACAAGTTTCACATGCTGTAAAGGCCATTATATCCTGATGAAGAGAAGGCACCGCTCGTGGTAAGTTTTCCCGTGGACAACCGAACAAGGAATCGCCTCGAATCAAATCCAAATCGATTCATTGAAGACATCATAAAAAAGTTTGTACGCACAAGCCCCTTCAATCAGTTAGAGGCATTCGGAAACGATCTGATTTTTGAAACACCACTGATCGGTTTTGCCGACGGGAATGATACGCTTTTTAATGATTACAAACAAGTGGTTCACAAACAACATTTTACGCCACGAGAAATCCTCACCAAGTATCTTGCGGAAAAATTAAAAGAGGAATCCCCTGAGATCAGAGCCGTCAGCGTTATTTCTTTCGTCTTGCCCATAAACCGAAAGACAAAGACCAGTAACGCACGGGAGATAGAAGGCCCTTCTCTTCGCTGGAACAATACACGCTGGCAGGGCCAGAATTTCATTATAGAACTTTCCCGTCACCTGGTTTTTGTGCTTGAACAGTTCGGAGCCCATGCCTTGGCACCCGAACTGTCGCCATACTATAAAATTTTCACGCCGCCTGACACCCTTGCCTCCAGTTGGTCTCAAAGGCATATGGCTTACGCCGCCGGGTTGGGAACCTTCAGCCTGAATGACGGTTTTATTACTCCCAAAGGGATGGCTATGCGATGTGGAAGCGTGGTTACAGACCTGGCGCTTTCGCCCTCACCCAGACCTTACGCGCATCATCTGGCAAATTGTCTTTTCTACGCCACAGGAAAGTGCGGGGCATGCATTCGACGCTGCCCTGGCGATGCGCTCAGCGAAAAAGGTCACGACAAGGCCAAATGTCTCCATATCCTGTTCGATCAGCAGAAACCATGGATCGATGGCGTTCATGGACCCGGCTACATTGGGCTGTACGCCGGGTGCGGTCTATGCCAGACGGGCGTTCCCTGCGAGAGCCGGATTCCAGTATCCGGTAGCCAAAAGAGATGAAATGGGTGTGGATTGGGAATCCCTGCTTAAAACATTGGAACGTCTTTCCTTTCTGGCCACGGAATTTCTGACCTGGCCGAGTTGGGAATCAATCCTCTCCTAGTCGACGCATCAGGTTGTAAGGCCGTAGACGCCCGAATTATCTGGTAATTTAGTTTTCAACTCAAAAATAATATCAAAGCGCCCCAAGCCCTGTGCTCACCGTTACAGAGAAGAGAAAAATGTTACCAAGTCCCTAAAAATAAATAAAGGGCTAACCGATGAAACCAGTTAACCCTCTAATTTTTTAATGGTGCCGAAGCCGGGATTTGAACCCGGACAAGCGTACGCTCACTAGACCCTGAACCTAGCGCGTCTACCAATTCCGCCACTTCGGCATGAGAACAGTGCACTATAATGAACGCAGGCATCTTGTCAAGGTAAAATGAGCTTGAATTTAATACCCAAAATGCTATGTTGCGAAGATGACCGAGTTAAGTGGTGGGGAAAAAAGTAATGATTGTTTTTGAAGGAATTGAAAAGATAACAAAAGATTACCGGGGGGCATTTGTCACCATCGGCAATTTTGACGGCGTGCATCTGAGCCATCAGCATATCTGCTGCAAACTTGCTTCCGAGGCAAAAAGCGCCGGACAGAAATCGCTGGTGATTACCTTTGACCCGCATCCCAAAATGATTCTTCATCCGAACATCCATCCCTTTTACCTGATTACCACACGGTCTGAAAAGATGGATTTGCTGGAAATTTGCGGCGTCGATGCGACGGTAATCATCACCTTTGACATGAAATATTCCAAGATAACCGCCGAGCAGTTTGTGCAGGATTTTTTGTGGAAAAAACTGGCCATTACTAAAATCATTATCGGGCATGATTACACCTTCGGACAGGCCAGACAGGGCAACGACGCCTATCTGAAGGCTCAGGGACGAAAACTCGGTTTTTCCGTGGAAGTGATTCAGGCGTTTAAAATAGGCGATGAGATTGTCAGCAGCACGTTGATACGCAATTACATTCTGGCCGGCGATATTCAGGCCGCAACCCTTTTACTGGGGCGCTATTATGATGTTGCGGGCATCGTAGGCAGTGGCGCAGGACGAGGCACCGGCCTGGGGTATCCTACCGCCAACATCGAGCCGGAAAAAGAATTGTTGCCGCCGCCGGGTATTTACGCGGCATTTGTCACGGTTGATGGCGATCAATACATGGGGGCGCTCAATATCGGCGCAAAACCGACCTTTGAAGATTATACTTCCACGTTTGAGGTATTCCTATTGGACTATGCGGGCGACCTGCGCGGAAAAAAAATAAATGTGCTTTTTGTGGAGAAGCTGCGGGACATTGTCAAATTTGACGGTCCCGAAAGCTTGAAGCGTCAGATCGCGGCGGACGTGGAAAAAACTAAAGAAATTTTAAAACAAAACAAATAATTTTGGAGGATATTTTACATGTTAAAAATTGCTATTGTAGGCGCGACCGGTATCGTGGGTCAGCAGGCGATCGTAAGCCTTTTGGGACATCCCTGGTTTAAAATCACCAAATTGGCTGCTTCGGAGCGCTCGGCCGGTAAGAAGTACATTGATGCTCTAAGAGATGCCAGCGGTTCCATCCGCTGGTGGTGCCCTGAAGAACTGCCGGCGGACATCGCCAATATGGTTGTGGAAGAAGCAGCGAGCTTCGATCCAACATCCGTCGATATCATTTTCTCAACCATGGATACAGGTCCCGCCAAAGAGCTGGAACCCAAATACGCCAAAACCACCCCGGTAATCAGCACCGCTTCGGCTTTCCGCTATGAAACCGATACGCCCATTCTGGTGGGCGGCGTCAATATGGATCACGCGGCGCTTCTGGCGGTTCAGCAGAAGAATCGCGGCTGGAAGGGATTCATCTCGCCCAAATCCAACTGCACCATCGCCGGTCTGGTGGTTTCGTTAAAACCGATTCTGGATAACTTCGGCGTCAAGCAGGTCATGATGACCTCTTTGCAGGCCATGTCCGGCGCGGGCCGCACCCCGGGGCTTTCCGCCATGGACATGACGGAAAACGTTGTTCCCTATATTCCGGGTGAAGAGCCAAAAGTCGAAACCGAACCGCAGAAGATTTTGGGGAAATTTACCGGCAGCACCATTCAAGACGCGAACTTCGGGATTACCGCCACCTGCACTCGTGTGCCGGTGCTTGACGGCCACATGGTTTGCGCGTTTGTGCAGACCGAAAAAGCCTGCTCGCCGGAGGACGTGAAAAGAGTGATGGTGGATTACGGGAAAGATTTTGCCGAACTGCATCTGCCCAGTTCACCCGCCCATCTGATTGACGTTACCGATGATCCGTTCCGTCCGCAGCCACGCGTCGATCGCGATAAAGGTGGCGGCATGACCGTAAGCGTCGGCCGTATCCGTAAAGATCCGATTATCGAAAACGGCATCAAATATGTCTGCCTGGCGCATAACACCAAACTGGGCGCAGCCAAAGGCGCTCTGCAGACGGCGGAATACCTGGTCAAAAATTATCTCAAGCTCATCTAGCCTCATCAGCGAGAGAGGGAAAGCGCAACGTCTGAGCCTTCCCTCTCTTATATCACCCATAGAACCGAAGTATTCAGTTTACAGATCAATTAACACATCATGGTGTGTGTTTCAGGAACGCTATTTTATCGCCTCTGCTTTCGCTGCGTGATAGGAACTGCGTACCAGCGGGCCTGATTCGACGTATTGAAAACCTTTTGAATAAGCGATTTCCTTGAATTCGGCAAATTCATCGAGATGATAATATTTGGCCACTGGCCAGTGTTTGAGAGTCGGCTGTTGATACTGCCCGATGGTCAGGCGCGCGCAAGATGCGGCTGCCAGATCATCCATCAGTCGCAGGACATCTTCTTTTTGTTCTCCAAAGCCCACCATGAAACCGCTTTTGGAAACAATCGGCGTTGCAGCTATTCGAGAAAGCAATTGAAGAGAAAGATGATAATTGCCTTGCGGGCGTACCTTGCCAAACAGCGTTTCCGCCAGTTCCATGTTGTGGTTGATCACATTGGGTACGGCGGCAATCAATTTTTCCAGCGCCTTTTGACTGCCCTGAAAATCGGAAATCAGGACTTCGATTTTACAGGTCGGTACCGATTGACGCAGTTGAGTGATACAGTCGGCAAAGACTTGTGCCCCTCCGTCCGGCAAATCATCGCGCGTCACGGATGTAATGACCACATAATTCAGGTTCATTATTTTTGTTGCGGTAATGAGGTGCTCAATTTCCTTTTCATCAACCGGCGCAGGCTGGCCGTGCGTAACATGGCAGTAAAGGCAATGGCGTGTGCAGATATTGCCGAGCATTAAAAAAGTGGCTGTGCCGCTTTCGAAACACTCGGCCATGTTGGGACAGGCCGCCTCCTGGCAGACGGTATGCAATTGAAGACCGGAAAGCGTTGATCGAATTTGACGGCACTGATCGGCATATGGCGGGCGCACTTTAAGCCAGGGAGGCTTACGCAGGAGTTGAGCTCGTTCATGCTGTTGATCAGTTAGATTCATTTAAGGTTTTTTCCAGCAAACATCCGGTTTACGGGCAGCCAGGACTTCGTCAAGACGGCTCACGGGTGTGGAAAGCGGTGCGTCTTTCACCCGTTGTGGATTTTCTTTGGCTTCTTGGGCAATGGCAATCATAGCATCGCAGAAAGCGTCAAGCGTCTCTTTACTTTCCGTCTCGGTCGGTTCAATCATGATGGCTTCCGGCACAATGAGCGGAAAATAAATGGTCGGTGGATGGTAGCCGAAATCGATCAGCCTCTTGGCGATGTCGCTGGTATGCACGCCGCTTTGGGCAACTTGTCGATTGCCGGAAAAGACGCACTCGTGCATACAGACGCGGTCGTAAGGCAGATCATAATAGGGTTTTAATTTTTCCTTGATGTAATTAGCGTTGAGTACGGCCATTTCGGTGGCACGCGTTAAGCCTTCTGCGCCCAGTGAACGGATGTAGGTGTAGGCTTTGACGATCACATTGAAGTTGCCGTAAAAGGCGCGCACGCGGCCGATTGTATCGGGGAAATTTGTAGACCAGCTATACGTTGAATCATTTTTAACAATGCGGGGTACCGGTAGATAATTAACCAGTGCTTCACTTACACCCACCGGGCCGCTGCCGGGGCCGCCGCCGCCATGCGGCGTGGCAAAAGTTTTGTGTAAATTAAGTTGAATAACGTCAAAGCCCAGATCGCCGGGTCTGGTCTTGCCAAGAAAAGCGTTGGCGTTGGCGCCGTCGCCATAGAGCAGGCCGCCCATGCCGTGGACAATGGCCGCTACTTTTTCGATATTGCGCTCAAAAAGCCCCAGCGTGTTGGGATTGGTGAGCATCAGCCCTGCGACATCTTCGGTCATTAAAGAGTTTAGATGTTCAATATCCACGCCGCCTTCAGCATTGGAACGCAGAGTGATGGTATCAAAGCCGCAAAGCGCGCCGGAGGCCGGATTGGTGCCGTGGGCGGTATCCGGGATTAGGATAATGGGACGTTTCTGTCCCTTCGATTCAAAATATTTCTTGATCATCATGACGCCGGTGAGTTCGCCGTGTGCGCCAGCCGCGGGCTGCAGTGTGAATTCCGCCATGCCGAAAATGC
>CAIVDK010000098.1 GCA_903904655.1 uncultured delta proteobacterium
CCGGAAAATTTCCTGCCGGGATAAGAATCAATCTTAATGACCACCTTCTGTCCGGGCTTGACTTTTTCGAGCTGAGTCTCTTTGTAATTGGCTACGATCCAGACATCTTCCAGAGAAACTATTGCCATCAGGGGCTGACCGGCCTGAATCTGATTACCTGTCTCCACCGATTTCTTCGTCACATACCCCGAGGATGGCGCATAAATTGCGGTATAGCTTTTCTTCAAGCGGTCAGCCTCCAGTGTTTCCTGCTTTTGTCTCAAGGATGATTTTTGTGATACTTGCCCTGCCTCCATCTGCTTAATCAGCGCACGTTGGGTTTCCAGCGCAGCCTTGGCCTGGCTTACCTGTTCTTTTGCCGATTCCACAAGGGCAAGATTGCCTTCATAAGCCGTTTTTGCTTTTTCGTGTTGTTCTTCGGCAATGATCTTCTTGGCAAAGAGGCGTTCCATGCGTTGTAAATCCATTTCCGATTGTTTTAGATTAACGGCCTGAAGCCTTAGATTTGCCTTGACGGATTCCAACCGGAAATTAAATTCCGTAAGCTGTTTGCGGGCAACTTCTGCGCGCGAGCCTATCTCGTCAAGTCTTGCCTTTTCAGCTCCCACAGTCGATTCAGATTCCCTCACTTTTACACTGTAATCCTGATCATCAATTTCCAGCAATGTGGTTTTCTCTTTAACAAACTGGTTGTCTTTTACCAGCAGGGTTTTGACGGTCCCGGGCACTTTGGACGCCACCACATGTATTCTTCCCGTAACATAGGCGTCCTCTGTAAAAATGTGTGTATTTCGATATTGTTGATACATGTAAAATCCACCGACAATGATAACAATAACCACAACCAGAACAATTAGGCCAAGACGGCCTCTAAGTTTATTAATAATATCGTTCATACACGCTCCGGATTTACCCTTGCAAGAGAACTGTATTTATTATGTTTATCACAAATGTGTGTGGAGTATATGGGGGTTGCCATTTAGTGTCAAGAAAATTACAATATTGGTGACAAATGGAACAAAAATACAAATCGCCTCTATCTCCTCATATCATCTTTTGGCATGTGAAACGGTTCAAATCCCGTTTCATCTTAAAAAGGAGTTCTGGCCAATGGCACAAAATCTTTCAAAAAGCGCTTATCTAATCAAAATCTTTCGCTTTGTAATATGTTGACTTATGGTCAATTTTTTGTTTAGAATACCACTCCCAAAAGCTTCTACTTTACTGGGTAAAAGGAGAACCAAAGTTATGGCATCAAATTTTTTGTATTCAACCCGCGAACACAAGTTTATTTTTAAAGAATGGCTCGACATGTCCAAGGTCTTTGAGGCCGGTCGTTTCAAAGGAGGCTATTCCGTTGACGACATCGATTCCATCCTGGAAAACGCAATGAAAATAGCCAAAGAAGTCGTTGCGCCCACCAACGAGGATGGCGATACAATTCACGCCGTATATAAAAACGGCAAAGTTACTGTTCCCGAATCTTTCATGAAGCCTTACTTGACTGTCCAGGAAAGCGGTCTGGGTTCCAGCAATGCCGATCACAGTGACCCGAGTTCTCTGCCTCTGTGTATATTGGGAGCGACCAACGAATACATGGGCGCCGCTAATGCGGCCTCGGGTCCCTACGTCATGGCGACCACGGGCGCGGTCGGCCTGATCCGCGACTTCGGCAGCGATAAGGTCAAAAATATTTTTCTGTCCAAAATGTTTTCCGGCCAGTGGGCCGGCACCATGGACCTGACCGAACCCAACAGCGGCTCGGACGTCGGCGATATCGTCACCAAGGCCACCCCCACCAATGAACCCGGCATTTATAATATTGTTGGCACGAAATGCTTCATCACCGGCGGCGATCAAAACATTACCGAAAACATCATCCACCTGACGCTGGCCCGCATTGAAGGCAGCGCCAAGGGCACCAAGGGAATATCCCTGTTTGTCGTTCCGAAATACTGGCACAATGAAGCCGGCGAAGTCGGTGAATTCAACGATGTCAACTGCGGCGGCGTCGAACACAAGTTGGGTCTGAGGGGATCAGCCACCAGCATCATTAATTTTGGTGAAGAAAACAAGTGCCGGGGCTATCTCCTGGGTAATGCCCCAGTGGAAGGAAAAGGCGAAGGCATGGCCCAGATGTTCCAGATGATGAACGAAGAACGCACCATGACGGGACTGGCGGCTAATGCGGCAGCCACAGTATCCTACAACAATGCGGCCATGTATGCCGCCGGGCGTATTCAGGGACGTCAGCTCACGAACCCCAAAGCAGGCCGTGTTCCCATCATTAATCACGAAGATGTGCGCCGCATGCTGATGTATCAGAAGTCCATCACCGAGGCCAGCCGCGCGATGATATCCATGTCCTACTACTGTATGGATATTGCGGAAAATACCGCCGATGAAAACGAACGAAAACGCGCCAAGGCTTTTGTGGAAGTCAACATACCGATCGTCAAGGCCTGGTGTTCGGACATGGCGTTCCTCAGTATTTCCGAAGCGATGCAGTGCTACGGCGGTTATGGCTTCTCCGAGGATTACCCGATCGCCCAACAGCTTCGGGACAGTCGGATTTACCCCATCTGGGAAGGCACCAACTTCATTCAGTCCATGGACCTCATCGGCCGTAAATGGATGATGGCCGGGGGACAGGTATTTGCCTTGTGGTTTGCAGAACTGGAAAAATTTGTCGCCGACAATAAAGATGATAAAAAATTAAGCGCGCAGGTCGCTCTGCTTTCCGAGGCCTTGAACCAGTACAAGGACATCCAGGGAACGATGGCCGGATACCTGGGCCAGGGCAAGTTCGGCATGATCGGTTTCTTTGCCACACGAATTCTTCATGCTACCGGCTACATCTATGGAGCGAAGCTTCTGCTGGAACACGCCCTCATCGCTCAGAAGAAAATCGATGAGATCGGCAAGGAACATTTTGAATATCCTTACTACGCCGGGAAAGTAGCTTCGGCAAAGTTCTTCGCCCATAACATTCTTCCCAACGTTGGACTGATCCTGCGCGTCATCAAGGAAGGCGATAATTCCGTGATGGAAATCCCCGAAGCATCCTATCTGCTGGAATAACCATTTCTTTGGGGCGGGAGCAAATAACCTCCCGCCCCTCATTTCTGCATAATATTTATTGATGCCCGTTGTGTTCTTTTTAATTTTATCTTTTAATGCTAAGGTTCGTTCGTACTCAGAAAGGAGTAACCAACATGATGAAACCAGCAAAGAATTCTCTGGACATGGGCGTGATTGTCAGTGACATCAAGGCCAGCCTCAATTTTTATCAGAACATATTGGGGTTGGAATTTGTGGGCACAGTTCCTTTATGGTTTGGCACGATGCACCGACTGCGATTCGGCACAAGCGATTTCAAACTGATTGACCCCAAAGTACTTCCTCCCCGCGGTGCGGTTGGATTGGAAAATCAACTCGGATTCCGTTATGTAACCTTTGTCATCAAGAATCTCTCTGAACTTTGTGCTGATCTTCGGAAAATCGGCATAGAATTTACTTTGCCGGAAAAAGAGCTTCTGCCCGGCGTGCGCATCGCAATGGTCAAAGATCCGGATGGCAATATCGTGGAATTTGTGGAACGAAGCTAAAACGATAAAAAGGGAATCCCTATGTTTCGCTGGTGGACGAACCGCCGCCACAAAAAGATTCTGCAAGAATCGTTTCCTCCCGCCTGGGAGGATATTATCCGCCGGAATTTCGTTCATTACTGCATGCTGGATGATGATGAGTGCAGGCGGCTGCACAAACTGACCCAGATCTTCATCGTTGAAAAATCATGGGAGGGCTGTGGAGGACTGGCGCTCACGGATGAAATCCGTGTGACGATTTCCGCTCAGGCCTGCCTTCTTATTTTGAACCTTCCCCACAACGCTTACGAAAACGTTGAAACGATTATTGTCTATCCCTCCGACGTGGTCCTGCCTGAACGCAAGCTTGGTTTTTTCGAAACCACGATGGAACCCATCGAACCCGAAGGCCCCATTTCCGGCCAAGCATTCGAGCAGGGGCCGGTAATTTTGGCCTGGGATGCGGTTCTGCAAGGGGGACGCGCAGACGGTTCGGGCTTTAATGTGGTTTATCACGAATTTGCCCATAAATTGGATATACAGGACGGGAGAGCGGATGGTACGCCCCGACAG
The DNA here is from genome assembly GCA_903904655.1 of uncultured delta proteobacterium. Taxonomy (GTDB): domain Bacteria; phylum Desulfobacterota; class Syntrophia; order Syntrophales; family Smithellaceae; genus UBA8904. The sequence goes on from CAIVDK010000098.1 coordinate 4,161, forward strand.
CGTGACAGTGCGAAATACCGGGACTGGGTTGCGACCTGCTCGCGCGAATATCTGCGGTTACTCAAGGATATTGAAAAAGGCAAACGGACTTTCCTCGATGAATACGGCGCGACGGATGAAGCGGAATTTTTTGCCGTGGCCACGGAGCACTTTTTTGACCAGCCGACCCTGATGATTAAATCCGCACCTGAACTTTACCGCGTTTTAAAAGAATTTTATTGCCAGGATCCTGCAAAGCGCGCGGAAAAATATTTCTCTAGTGTTTGATGAATGTCATGGAATTAAAAGCAATAGGAGAACCGGAACGGGAAATACGA
>CAIVDK010000099.1 GCA_903904655.1 uncultured delta proteobacterium
CCGTTAAAAGAACAACTGCTGCCGCCGCTACGATGGTTCCTAATGTCTTTTTCATGATCTGTTACCTCCTTAGGGTAGTCTGTGTTTGTTTTAATTGCCTTTATACTAATGAAATTTGCATGCCAGATTTCAACAATACATGAAAAATAACTGCAACCATTCGATTATTATCATTATTTAACAATAGAAAACTGGATGGCCCAACGCCAATAACCATCTTTTTCTTCTTTCTTTCAATGAAATGTTCAACCGGTTTGAACGAAACATGAAAAAAGTATTTAAATTGTCTGGTCTTCAATTTTCATTGACAAGCATCAGGCAACAGGCTTAAATACTTTACTAAATTTAATATTACACCCTTTATGAACCTTTTAAGTCGTCAGAAAAGACATGGGAATGGTGGAACGTTCACAACAAGATTGCCAGGCTGCTTACAAGATTTCTTCTAAATGGGAAGATTTAAATCTTTTTATTTATCTTGCAGGCGAGTTCGGGCTGAAAAATCTGATGGCCTTCACATGCGATATCAAACGAGAGATTTCCAGTCAAAAGGCACAAGACATAACTATCGATTTTTCTCAAATCTGCTATTTAGACAGCGCAGCGGCCCTGGCTCTTGTCCAAATTGAAAAGGAAGCCGTCGCACGAAATATCCAATGCCGCCTGGTAAATTTGAATGATGAAGCCAAGGGAATTTTCAGCGTCATTTATGATGATGCGCTGACCCACTTGCCTTTTAAGACGGAAGTATCCCACGAGGGCTTTATCCGTCGGGTTGGACAAGCATCCATGGACATCGCCCGGGATTTTTTCAATTTCGTTACATTTATCGGCGAACTGCTGGTCGCTCTTTTATACACCTTAAGGCATCCTATGAGCCTCCGGGGAAAAGATGTTCTATTTTACGTCCAGCGGGCGGGCGTGGATGGCCTGCCCATTGTCGCCCTGATCGGTCTCCTGATGGGTTTGATCATGGCCTTCATGTCTTTTTTGCAGTTCAAACAATTCGGCGCAAACATTTATGTTCCCGCCCTGGTCAGTTTTGCCATGGTCAAAGAGCTGGGGCCTCTCATGACGGCCATTCTGGTCGCGGGACGCTCCGGTTCTGCTTTTGCCGCGGAAATCGGCACCATGGTGGTCAACGAAGAGGTGGACGCGCTCAGTACGATGGGCTTTGATCCGATTCGCTTTCTAGCCGTCCCGAAGGTTCTGGCCACTATCATCGTCGTGCCGATTCTGACCATTTATGCCGATCTTTCCGGCATTCTCGGCGGTATGATCATCGGCGTCACCAGTCTGGACCTGACGGTAAAAACTTACATTACCCAGTCGATAAAAACGATCGAGGTGTTCGATGTCATCACCAGTTTGATTAAGGCCGCCGTGTTTGCCGGGCTGATTTCCGCCATCGGCTGCCAGCGGGGATTCCAAGTGCGCTCAGGCGCTCAGGATGTCGGCAAATATACCACTTCCGCCGTTGTCGCAGCGATCTTTCTGATCGTGGTGGCTGATTCCATTTTTGCCATTATGTTATATTACGTTAAGAGATACTCCGTACTGACCGGTTAGTAGTCAAACAGATTCAAAAGGAGTTCTGTTTTGGAACCATCGGAAAACAAACCCATTATTGTGGTAAAAAATCTGACCGCCCGCTTTGGAGACAATATTGTTTTTGAAGAGGTCAGCTTTGAGGTATATAAAGGAGAGGTTCTTGTAATTGTTGGTGAATCTGGGTGCGGCAAATCGACCCTGCTGAAGATCATGATCGGGCTGCAAAAACCTTCCGAAGGCCAGGTTTTGTATCAGGGAACCGATATTACCCACGCCACGGAAAAAGATCTTAATCTTTACCGGCAGAATATCGGCGTGCTTTTTCAATCCGGCGCTTTGTTCAGTTCGATGACGATCAAAGAAAATATTGCGCTGCCGCTTTCGGAGTACACAACTCTCGATTCCGCCTCCATACACCAGATTATTAAAATGAAATTAGGTATGGTCAATCTGGCAGGCTACGAAAATCATCATCCGTCGGAACTTTCCGGCGGCATGAGAAAAAGAGCCGGCATCGCCCGGGCGATGGCGCTCGATCCCCGTGTGCTTTTCTTTGACGAACTATCCGCCGGCCTCGACCCGGTCACTGCGGTGGAACTCGATAATTTGATCATCAAGACCAATGAAGCCCTGGGAACAACAATGGTGATTGTGACTCACGAGCTGGAATCTATTTACAAAATAGCTCATAGAGTGCTAATGTTGGATAAAGAGGCAAAAGGGATGATTGCCGAGGGCAAGCCTTTGGAATTGAAAGAACAGGCGACAGACCCGCGGGTAAAAAGTTTCTTTTTACGACAATTGCCGTCCGTACCAGACGAACAGAGGTTTTATGTCAACTAGAAGCTCGAAATTTTTAATCGGTCTTTTTGTCATTATCGGCATGACGATTCTGGCAGTCATCATTATCTGGGTGGGCGCGTCCAGAATCCTGATGAAGGGTTCCCTCTACGCGGCATATTTCGATGAATCCGTCCAGGGATTACAAGTGGATTCAGCCATCAAATACAGGGGGGTGGACATCGGCAAGGTGCAGAGCATCGATGTAGCGCCGGACTACCGCCTGATTGAAGTGATCATGAAAATCGATCTGGAGGGTGATTTGCAAAATCAAACCATTGCTTCACTGAAGACAGCAGGGATTACCGGAATCGTCTTCGTTGAACTCGACAGGCTCAGTGCCGGCGAATTGGCCAATTCACCGAAACTTACTTTTCAACCAAACTATCCGGTCATCCCGTCCCGCCGGTCGGAAATCAGCCGCTTCCTGGCGGACACAAGCTACATTATGCAAAACATCAAAGATATCGATTTCAAGGGTATTTCCGATCAACTGAAAAACACCACCCATGCCATAGAAAACTTTCTGGAAGGCAAGCGCATCAACAATATCATGGCAAATTTGGAATCCACCTCAGCCAATCTGGACCAGACGATTGCCAAAATCAACAAAACGGTTGCTGAAGGCAAAGTGGATAGGGTCGTCAATGAAACCCTGGGCATTTTATCGGAAGCCCGACAACTGATCGGGCAGGCCAGAAGTGAAATCAACGGTTTAAATCTACGCGAAAAAGCAGAGCGAACGGATGCCATCCTCAAAAACATCGACAAAAAAGCAAAAACGATCACCAGTGATCTGCAAGACACATCGGAAAATTTGCGGGCAACCTCAGAAAATCTGCAAAAGCTGTCCGATAGTTTGAACAGAGATCCGTCGGATCTGATTTTCACAAAACCGGCGCCACTACGCAAAGCCATGGAGTAGCGAAAGGAATCAAACCATGAAAACCTTTTTATCACAGCCACGATGCTTACGAAAACGATGGCAAAGCTTTTGTTTGATGCTGATTGTTTTATCTTTCTTTCTGATGAACGGATGCGCCACAAGCGGCAAGCCGCAATACAACGTTGAAAATTATCTCTTGAATTACCCTGCGCCATCCTGGAACAAACTCGAAAAGCTTGCGGCATCCGTCAAGTTTAACCGGTTTTCCATTGCCGCCGCCTATAATTCCACCAACATGATCTTCCGCAACGACGCTTACGTCCTTGATTCCTTTAATTATTCCCGCTGGGCGGTCAATCCGGCCGATATGATCGGTGACAGCTTCCTTGGCGACATGAGAGGAAGCGGCCTTTTCCGCGCGGTCTTTTCACGATACGAAACAGATGAAGGACGATTTATCATTTCGGGCGGCATTGAAGAATTTTATCTGCGGATGGATGAAAACCCTAAAACGGCACACATTGGTATCGCTATCTCCATGCAGGACTCACGGGAAAAAGAAACCGGCAAAAGAATGATGTTTCAAAAGAAATACGTTCGGGAAGAACCTTTGCAGGATCCGTCACCCAAGGGATACTGTCAGGCCGCAAGTCAGGCCATGCAGGCCATCTCCCGTGAGGTCATCGGCGATATTTACGCGGCCGTTAAAGCCACCGCTGAATAGGCGAGTGTTCCATGAAAGAAATTTCCGTACAAACCCATTCCCGCTTCGAAATGATTGACATCACGACGGCCGTCCAAAAAGCAGTCTGCGATGAAAAAATTGAATCCGGTATTGGCCTGGTTTACACGCCACACACAACCGCCGCGGTCACGATCAATGAAAACGCCGACCCGGATGTGCCCCGCGATATCCTGGCGGCGCTGGACCGCGCTGTTCCATTATCCGCAAATTACCGGCACGCGGAAGGCAATTCCGCCGCGCACGTCAAGTCATCGCTGGTCGGCGCTTCTGAAATGGTGATCATTGAAAACGGCCGCCTGATTTTAGGAACCTGGCAATCGATCTTCTTTTGCGAATTTGACGGACCGAGGACGAGGAAAGTCTACATTAGTTTTAAGATTTAAGTTTTAAGTAGTTAAGGTTTAGGCGGAAGCGCTTCGCGCAATCACTGTTTGTTACTTAAATCTTAAAACTTAACTACTTAAAACTTTTAACATCTGATCGTGAATCAATCCATTGCTGGCAACAAGATCGGGCGAATAAAGATTCCATTTTCCATTGGTTATATCGGAAATAACGCCGCCTGCTTCTGTAACCAAAAGACAACCGGCGGCCGTATCCCAGGGTTTGAGCTTCAGTTCCCAGAATCCGTCAAACCGTCCGGCAGCGAGATAGGCCAGATCCAATGCCGCAGCGCCCGCACGCCGGATAGCCTGCGCCTTGACCGCCATCGCATTAAAAAAATTAATATTATTGTCTTTACTGACCCGAATATCATAGGGAAAGCCGGTGGCCAGCAGACTGCGTGACAAATCACTTACGGAAGAGACTTGCAGTTTTTTTCCATTGAGAGACGCACCTTTGCCCCGCTCGGCGAAAAAGAGATCGCCTCTGGTCGGATCGTAAATAACGCCCAGCACAACTGTTCCCTCCTTTTCCAGCGCAATGGAAACGCAAAAAAAGGGAAATCCATGCGCATAATTGGTTGTTCCGTCCAGAGGGTCAATAATCCAGCGCATAGCTGCCCGCTCATTCTTCGCGGCCGATTCCTCAGACAAAATACCATGATCGGGATACCGGAGGCTTATTTCCGCAAGAATCAGTTCCTCCGACATCTTATCCGCTTCCGTCACCAGATCGATGGTTCCTTTATAATAAACTTGATTGTGCCGGGTAAGCTTTTCAGCCAGCAACTTTCCTGCCTGTCGCGCCAGATTTTGGGCAAATTCCACGATCTCTGTCATGAAGATAAACTCCTTATTAAGATGGTCTTCTTAAGAGTTTAAACCATAAAGTACGCGAAAAAGTAAGAGCAATCTTAAAAGTTGCGCTGCATAAGGAATAGTGCTAAACGAGATGAAAATATGTTTGTTTGTGATAAATTAATGATGACAGACCACAACGCTGATTCCAATTTAATTGATTTAAAGACGGCGCGGGAAAATTCAGGACTGACCCTGAAAAATTTATTTGAGCGCACACGGATCAGCGTGGTCAATCTTGAGGCCATTGAAAACAGCAATTTTCATTTACTGCCCATCCCGATATGCACTCGAAACTTCATCAAAGCATACGCCGATGCTTTGGGCGTGGACAGCAAGCCTGTTTTACAGCGCTACGAAAATTACCTGCAAACGCTACAAATGAAAGAAAAAGAGCAGCCAACAGAGCAACGTCCCCATGCGCCTCTGGTTACAGCGCTGGTACGGCATAAAGCCTACCTGTGGATCCTGTGCACCATCATTGTTTTTGCAGCCATAGCCTTTTTTGTGAGCATCTATAACAAACCGGTACCGGAAGCGCCTCAAAAAACCGAGGCGCCAAAAGAGGCCATGATTCCTGCTACCGATGTACAAAATTTGGCGCAGCCGGATAAGTTTTCGATCTCCATCAATCTGCCCATACCGGAGAAGTTAATCACGGCAAATCAAGCAGGCGACGGAAAAAAACAGACGGCACAGAAACTTACCGAAGCGCAGGCTGGAAGCACACCAGCATCTGCCGTGACGCCCAAAAATAACAAACCCAAAGTCGAGGCGCTTATCCATGGTGAAAAACAGTTTGTCCTGATTATTCACGCCACCGAAAAAACATGGATCCGGATTCAAGTCGATGACAAAGAACCTTTTCAGGTCTTACTTGATGCCGGAGAAAGAATTTCACATAAAGCGGCGCGTTTTAATATGGACATCGGCAATGCCGGCGGAGTCAAAATACAGTTTGACGGAAAAACCATAGAAAATATAGGCAAGTCAGGACAGGTTACCCACTTGCGCTTACCATAAAACAATAAAAACGAAAGAGGTAATATTATGTTTGGAATAGGAATACCGGAGCTACTGATTATATTGGTTATTATTCTTATTATTTTCGGGGTTGGAAAACTTCCGGAAATTGGCTCAGCCCTGGGTAAAGGGATTAAGAATTTCAAGAAATCCGTCTCCGACCAAAACGACACAACCAACACGCCTGAGAAAAAAGAGGGAGACAAATAGTTCTCGTCTCCCCGTTAAAGCTTATCAAAGAATGCTTGAATGTTAAAAGGGAACATCTTCCATCGGCGTACCACCACTTGATCCGTAAGCAGGATCGGGTGTGACATCATTGCTTGCCTTGGCCTGTCCCTTGGAATCCAACATTTTCATTTCGTTGGCAACAATTTCCGTCATGTAATGCTTTACACCATCTTTATCATCCCATGAACGGTTTTGAATTTTTCCTTCAATAAAAACTAGCGATCCCTTAACTAGATAATTGCCACAGATTTCGGCAAGCTTTCTGTATGTAACAATGCGATGCCACTCTGTTTTCTGAACCTTCTCTCCGTTTTTATCTTTCCATTGCTCATCCGTAGCCAAAGTGAAGTTGGTAACCATTGTCCCATCCGGTGTATATTTAACCTCCGGGTCCTTACCCAGTCTTCCGATCAATATCGCCTTGTTGATCATTTTCTTCCCCCCCTGTAAATAAAGTAAAGTGGCTGCATCATACATAACAACCGCCCTTGAGGCAAACACATTTTTTGTTCATTTGATGCTGGATCCACCGCGTGCCCGGACCACAATCATGCTTGACTAATCATCAAAAAAAATATAGTCAGATTGACTTTAAAAAAAGTGGAGAAA
>CAIVDK010000100.1 GCA_903904655.1 uncultured delta proteobacterium
ATTAAAGCCGGATGGGTCGTGACGTCTTCCACGCGTTCCCCTTTGTAATATACGTTCAATTTCTGCTGTTTCAAACTCTCAATGTAATCCTCTTTTGTCTTGATCATATCTCCCATTCACCTCCTGATTGTTTGTTTATCGGTAATGTCCTGCATCCTACCTATCATTAATTATACAAGCGTGTGCCCGCCATCGACGTAAATTTCGGCTCCTGTCAGGAATGGGGGGCACGTCGCCAGAAACAGCGCCGTTGAACGGAGTTCGTCGAGATTGCCCACCCGGTTGATGGGAATCATCTTCTTGACCAGGTTCTTTCCAGCCTCGGAATTGAAGAATTCACGGTTGAAATCCGTCAGAAAATAACCCGGGCACAGCGCATTGACCTGGATATTGTCGCGGATCAGCTCCAGGGCCATGACCCTGGTCAGTTGGATTGCAGCGGCTTTGCTGGCGCAGTATCCCGTCATGTTGCGGGCGGCGATCTTGCCCAGAATGGAGGATACGTTGATGATCCGGCCGAAAGCGCTGAAAATCTCCCCGACGACCCGGTTGACTATTTCTGTTTTCCGGATATCCATGGCGAGGCCGATCGCCTAGACGCCGAACTTGCTTGATATTTCCGAGGCGGCCTGTTTGCAGCCTTCAAGATTTCTGGCGACGATGGCCACATTGGCTCCCGCCTCGGCATAGGTTTCGGCAAACATCCAGCCGATTCTCTTATATCCACCGCTGATCAGGGCTGTTTTCCCCCGGAGGGAGAACAGTCTGTATAACAAATCTGTGCCCATTTTCTGCTCCTTATCCGCTGTGCTAGATCCTGCAGGCATTTCTCCGGGTGGTCTATCGTAATTGTAACTCCGCCATTTTGGCCAGCTCTTCGGGCAGCCTGTCAATGGCTTCCTCCCGATAAAGTACGCCTTCCTGATAGAGCTTGCTGATGGATTCGTCGGACCGTCCCAGCATCTTCTGCAGAACATCCCGGTTATGCTCACCGAGAAGCGGCGCATGCCCGCGTATGCAACTGGGCGTTTCGGAGAGCTTGAAGGGGCTGCCGTACATCATCATCGGCCCTATAAAGGGCTGGTGCACCCGGGATATCATCTCCCGGGCCTTGATCTGGGGGTCTGTAGTGGCCAGCTCGACCAGCGTTCTCACCCGCATGCAGGGGACCCCCGCCTCTTCGAGGATACGTTCCGCCTCTTCGACGGACGGCAGAGACATGACCCATTGTTCCAGCGTATCGTGGAGAGGCGGAGCATTCTCTCTTGAGCAACGCAGGGAAACGGTTGTAAACCGCGGATCATCTTTCATCCAGCAGAATTCTTCCCCCATCGCTTCCAGAAGCCCCGGCCAGCGGGCTTCGGTCAGGAGGGCAATGGCAATTGAGCCGTTCTTCCCTTGGTAAATGCCGTACGGCGAATATCCAGGGTGCTTCGCGCCGACCTGCATCAGCTCTTCAGGAGGGCCGATGGCCTCGCTGATCATATACCAGGGCAGAGTGGCCTCATGGAGTCCAAACAGACAGTCCGTCATGGAGATATCGATATTCTGCCCGGTCCCGGTTTGTTCACGGTAAAGGAGTGCCGACAGAATCGCCGTGCAGGCGTGCATGGCGGCGTTCATATCCCCGATGGCGACCGGGGCCATGATCTGGGGTTTGCTCTGCGCGATCCAGCCGCTGGCGCTCTGGGCGATGATATCGTAGCCGGGTTTGTGGCTGTAAGGTCCCCAGTGGCCGAAGCAGGAAATCGAACAATAGATGATGTCCTCTTTGATCTTCCTGACCGACTCGTAATCCAGACTCAGGCGATTCATGACCTCGGGAGCAAAATTCTCGATGAGGACATCACTTTTCCGGATGAGTTCCTTAATCAGCTCCATTCCCTCGGGGGTCTTCAGGTTGAGGCACACGCTCTTCTTGCCTCGGTTGACATTGATGCTGTAGGAACTCTGAGTGACACCGTCATGGGTCACGCGCAGGGGCAGTGACCGCTCGTTGGCGCCGGCCTTGTACTGTTCCACCTTGATGACATTCGCACCGAGATCTGCGAATGTTTTGGTTGCATGGGGCCCTGCCAGCACCCAGGTGAAATCGAGGATGGTGTATTTGGATAACGGGCCTGGTTTCATTTCCTTCATCTTTACCTCCGTTGCTACTTTTCAGGCGTTTGCGCCTCTCTCGATGATGACTTCCGTATCAAGCAGGTCGCGGGAATGGTTCAGATCCGACTGCGCGATCAATACGGATACCGCACTGCTGCGCAGTCCGGCGATGACTTCGGATAGCCGCTGAGAAAGTGCCGGCGCGACGCCCTCGAACGGTTCGTCGAGGATCAGCAGACGCGTGCCGACGGCCAGTGCACGGCCAAGTGCGGCCAACTTCTGCTGGCCGCCGGACAGCAGCAATGCACGCCGGGCGAGCATATCCTTCAGCTCCGGCAGGACGCCATAGACGAAATCCAGCCGCGCAGCCGCATCAAGGCTGCGCGAAGACCATACCGGCACCAGAATATTCTCTTCGACAGTGAGTTCGGGCACCAGACCGCGATCTTCCGGCATGTAGCCAATGCCGAGGGGGGCGCGTGCATGGCGCTTGGTGTGGATCAAATCCTGGTCATCGAAGCTGATCGTACCGGCATCTGGAATGAGATGACCCATGATGGTCCGCATGAGAGTTGTCTTTCCGGCGCCGTTTCGCCCGATCAGGCCCACCATGCTGCCGGACGGAACCTCAATCGAAAATCTGCGCAATACCTGTACGGACTGGATGGTGACGTTGATCGCATTAATCTTGAGCATAACTGTCCTTGTTAATGTAGTGTTCCGGTGACATATCGGCGCACGTCCGGTGCGGCCAGTGCGATCTGAGGCGTGTCGTTGGCGATGATCCGGCCGCTGTAAAATGCAACCACCCGATCCGCATAACGCTCGACGATATCCATGTCATGTTCGACAAACAGCACCGTCATGACTTCCTGTTCCAGTGCATGCATCACGATATCCATCATGGGGAATTTTTCTTCGACACTGACACCGCTGGTCGGTTCGTCCAGCAGCAAAAGCCGCGGCTGCACCGTCAGCGCCATGGCAATGTCGAGGAGCTTGCGTATGCCGCCCGGCACTCCGGCAACGCGCTGTTCGGCGTGCTCGAGCAGATTGAAACGGGCAAGCAGAGCAAGGGCGCGTTCTACCGCATCGGCACTCCGTGCCTGTCGCCAGAAAGACGGATGCCTGTCCTGACAGGCGGTTGCGACCAGCATGTTGTCGAGCACCGACAATTCCGCATAGAGCTGCGGGATCTGGAACGAACGCGCCACCCCCATGCGGTTAATGGTGCGGGGTTCCAGGCCGGTGATATCGCGGTCGTCCAGCAGGATGCTGCCGGCATCCGGCTTAATATAGCCGGTAATCATGTTCACGAAGGTTGTTTTGCCCGCGCCATTGCTGCCGATCAGACTGACGCGTTCTCCGGCAATGACTTCCAGGCACACCTCGGTGGCGGCCACGACGGCGCCGAAACGCTTTTCAAGGCCGGTGGCGCGTAATACGGGGATCGAACCCTGAGATGGTGTGGCGCTCATTTTTCGCCTCCCTTGCGCTTGAACAATTCACGATTAGACCAGAGCGAACCAATCCCATGGGGCAGGAAACGGATGACGGTCAGCAGGAAAACACCGAGTACCAGCTGCCACGTGTCCGGGAAATAAAGGCCCGAAAACGAACGGACAATTTCCAATACGGTGGATGCCACAAATACGGCCAGCACGCTGTGATATCCGCCAAGGATAGCGACGAAAACGAATTCGCCGGAAGTCGTCCAGTAACTGAAATCCGGATTGACATGGCCGAGTGACAATACCGTCAGCGCGCCGCCAATACCGCCCACGAAGGCAGCCAGCACAAAGTTTATCGCCATGGTCTGGCGTACGGATGCCCCGAGATATTCGACACGCAGTTCATTGTCGCGCACGGCGAGGGAGATAAGGCCGCGGGGTGAATCAAAATAGACACGCGCGGCCAGTGCCACGGCACCGGAAATTACCACCGTGAGTGGATACAGGACATAGCCGGAGAGTATATCGGCCAACTGTTGTCCGAACAGCGTCGGCCGTCCCATGTTAAAGCCGTCCGAGCCGCCCAGGACATCTGTCTTGACGAGGATGCCATACACGACCATGGAGAGCGCCAGGGTCAGCATCGCGAAAAAAATGCCGCGATAACGGGCAATCAGTGGCGCAAAGGGAAGAGCCACCAGTGCCGCACCCAGGCCGCCGATAAATGTGAGACCGATCGCGTCAGTGAAACCCAATTTGACAAAAGCCAATGCCGCGACATAGCCGCCAATCGCAAAAACAAGACCCTGACCGAAGGAGACGACGCCGCCGCGCATGAGGAAGATGATGCCTAATGAAACAAGACCGTGAGAGGCGGCCATGGTAATCAGGAAGGTCAGCCATTTCGGCAGGAAAGGGCCGACCGCGATCAACAGTGCGATCAGCGCCACACCGGTGATGAGTTTGCGCTGCACTCCCGGGGGAGGCGTTTTGATCGGCGGATCGTTGATGAGGGATCTCATATCAGATCTTTCTCGCCCGGGTGAGCGTGAACAGGCCTTCAGGCCTGAATACCAGGACGATGGCCATCACGACATAGACCGCGAACAATTCGGCAACCGGCGCGGTATGAACCGCCAGAGACCGCGCCAAGCCAACGATCAGCGCACCGATCGCCGCACCGGGAATGCTGCCCAGGCCGCCGATAATGACCACAGCAAAGGAGATGATGATGACGCCGACGCTTAATCCGGGTTGCACCGAAATCATCGGCGCTGTCAATGCCCCCCCCAGTGCGGCCAGAAATATGCCGATACCAAAGGCCAGCGTGTAGACCCGCGAAACATTGACGCCCATGCTGGAGGCGATTTCTTCGCTGTGGATCACAGCTAGAACGATCTTGCCCTGGCGCGTGCGTTTCAGTCCCCACCAGACCGCAATACCGACGATCACGGCAACACCGACAAGGAGGAAGTCATAGCCGACATAGGATTGGGCGCCGATTGTGACGTTGCCAAACAGGCTGTACGGCTGCGAGACATAGTAGGGATTGGCGCCCCATATCAGCTTGGTCAGATCGTCCATGATCAGAAACAGGGCATAGGTCACCAGCACCAACAGCACTTCATCCCGGCCATAGAAAAATCGCAACAACCCACGCTCACACAAGGGAGCCACCAGTACGGCGACGGCCACTGCCGCCAGGAACATGGTCACTAGCGATAAAGATGGCGCCAGTTGAAGGGTGGCAAACCATGCCACGAAAGTTGCCGCTGCGTAAGCCCCTAATGCGTAGAAGCTGCCGTGGGCAATGTTGAGTATTTTCATCACGCCAAATACCAGCGTCAGTCCCAGTGCCACGATGAATAACCATGACGCATAAGTGATGCCGTCAACCAGGATGGTAATAACCTGATCCATAATCAAACCCTTTCGATATCAACTAGCCAGCTGCCTATGAAGCCATTTGCCGTCTGGAATCGCGGTTCTTTGTTTATTTACATTTGGCGCCAGGGAAGCCAGCCTTCACCCAGTCTTCGGATTTCATATTGGCAGGCGGATTGACGCACTCCGCCGCAAAGTGATGGATATTGTCGAGGACTACCATCTTTTTTGCGGCGTCGTAGCGGGTGCTACCGATTGCATTGTCCTGAATGGCCTGATGGCCATCCGCCAGGGCCATGCGAATACGCCCGCCCGGCGACGGCCATTCCATCCCGGTGAGTGCCGCGGAAAGCTGCTCTGCCGTCGGTTTCTTGCCGCCGTTGGCGGTCATCGCCTTTTCGACAGCCAGTTTCACTCCCATCAGAGCCTGGGCTATGCGGTATGGGGTTTGGACAGGATAGGCTTTATAGGCCTTTTGATAGCGGTCCCAAAACCAATCATTGAGAGCGGATTTTTGCGACAGAAGACCGTAAGCGCCGCGGGCGCCGATGATTACACCATCTGGCATCTTCTCGCCCAGGGACGGCAGCACGTGGTCCGCGGCAGATATAACGACCTGTGTGCGTTTAAAAAGCCCGCGAGGACTGGACTGCAAGATGAAGGCCTGCAAGTCTCCGCCCCAGAGACTGGTATAGGTCAGGTCCGCCGGCTTGCTCATGAGGGAGGAGATTTCCGTGCCGTACTGCCCGGCGCCGAACTTAGGCATCAGATCTGCCTGCATTTTCGCTGATGGATACAATTGTGCCATGGCGTGCGTAAATTCCTTGCGCGAATCGTGACCCCGGGCATAGTCCTGGTTGATGAGGTTCATCTTGCTGACTGAAATATTGCGCGCCTTGAGGTAGCGCACCAGGGCAACGTCATCCATTGTCGCGTGCGAGGCGGTACGGAACACATAGTTGTACTTGTTTTCTTCAAAAATACGCTGCGTGCCGCAGTCGAAAAAGGCCACAAAACGCTTCATTTCCTCGGCTACCGGTGCGATGGCCAGGCAGTCGCCGGAGCCGGTATAACCGACAACCGCATCGACCTTCTCGCGGTCATACAGGTTGCGAAATTCCTGGATTTGCTTGGTGGCGCCGCCATTTTCGTCGATGTAGATCGGCTCAATCTTCATGCCGCCAAAACCGATTTTATTGTACGGTGGGGGCGCGTCGCCCTTGTTGAATGCCTCGATGATCACCTTGGCTGCGTTGACCGCCGGGATGCCAAAGCTTTCAGCGGCCTGCCCGGATAAAAAACTGACAATGCCGATACGGTAAGTTTCCTGTGCCTGTACGCCTGCGGATAAAACGAATACCAATGCAGCAACCACCGCTGCTACCGTCAAGCGTTTCAATTGCCGCTTTTGAAAATGATGGTGTTTCATTGTCTTCCCCCCTTCAGAATTTCTTTGTTTGCAGCGTTCTCAGAACATCCCTTGTGAAAATGCACCTACACGAGAATCCATTGAACAATCACCTGCTTATTTCCTCAGATATCGGTCTGCCCCATGGAAGTCATGCGTGTAGATAACCCCATAAAACTTGCAATTACTATACCAGTCACCCGTCAACGGCCTCGAAAGGGCCGCGAACACACATCAAAATAGTACAGAATACGAGGTATTGGACAGTGAACCAATAAATAAATTTTTGAAATTATTTGTTAAACATACCAGTATTCCCGGGCGATAATTTTGCATAAAAGCAACAGATGAAAGAGCGGGTTGGCGTTAAGAGACTATAAATACTTGTTTTTTATTATAAATAAAATAGCCATGGCTTATTGCAAAATTGCAACGCGAAACGCAAATTTCTGATCCTTTTTGGAAAGCTTGCGGCATATTGTGGATGGATTGACCCCCAGATACATGGCTGCCCGCCGCGCGTTTCCATGTTTCTTAACCGCCTCGGAAATAATCTTGGCTTCGGCCTGCTTCAATTGTTCCTTTAGGGAGAGAAGATCCGCACCGGCTTTCTCACTTTGAAATTGGTTCTGAATCTCAGTCGGGAGATCTCGTGTCGTGATACAGTCGCCAGGGGTAAGGATGACAAGTCTCTCAATAACATTGGCCAGTTCGCGCACATTTCCGGGCCAGTTGTATTGGGTCAGAACCGTATAACAGTCCCTGCTGATGGTCTTCCTCATAGAGTGTTTCAGGTTGAAACGCTTCATAAATATTTGAAGGAGCGTGGGAATTTCTTCTGAACGTTCCCGCAGAGGTGGGATATGGATGGGGATGACATTCAGGCGATAATAAAGGTCAGAGCGAAACATCTTTTTTTGAATGAGTTCCTTCATGTCCTGATTGGCGGCGCAAATCAACCGTACGTTTACCTTCTTGGTTACCGTGTTGCCCAGCCGTCTGATCTCAAAATCCTGCAGGACCCTCAACAGTTTAGATTGAATGGACAGCGGCATGGAATCAATCTCGTCCAGAAAAAGGGTGCCGTTATCCGCCACTTCAAATAGGCCGGGCTTGCCGCGACCATTTGCACCGGTAAAGGCTCCCGCCGTATAACCAAAAAGCTCGCTTTCCAATAGCGTCTCGGGAATGGCGCCGCAATTGATCTTGACGAGGATCCCGGTTGATGAACGATCAGACAGATTGTGAATCTCCTGGGCGATGAGATCCTTGCCCACGCCGGTTTCACCATGGATAAAAACAGGAGTATCGGTGTTGCAGACGCACTGCGCCGCCTGGTAGACGTGCTTCATGGCTTCGGAGGTGGCCACCACCTTTGATTTTCCTGATCGTGAAGCACGCTGGAGTTCTTGAAGCCTTTTCTTATATTCTAAATTAATTTCCTGGGATTGCTGTAACTGGAGACTTAGTTTGTTAAGATCGGTCATGTCCCGCAGATTGGTAAGCACCATGCTGATCTCCCCATGATCATTGAAGATTGGATTGCCCGTCGCTAAAACCACTTTGCCGGTCCTGCTTCTCTGGGTGATTGTTTCCGTCTTCCGTGATTGCAGGACTTTCAGGGTGGCGCTCTGGTTGATCTGTCCTTCCTGCTCCAAATCTCGCATGCTCCTGCCGATGAATTCGGAGGCATCAACCCCCGTGATCCGCTCATAAGCGGCATTGGAACGGATGCCGACCCCCTCGCTATCGGTTATAAAAATGCCGTCATAGGAGGAATCGAGGATCGCTTCCAGTTGTTTCGTCAAATTCTTGTATTTCTGAAGATATTCGGATATGTTTTCATACTTGTCGAGTTCGTGAAAAACACTGATGATCCCGACAACCTCGCCGTTTTTGGTTATGGGTGAACGATTGGCCAGCATCGGCTTGGCAAAACTCATGACCGGAATTCCGATCTGAGGTTCCTTGGTCTCGATGATTTTTCTAAAATTCAACCAGGAGGCATAATCGATTTCCGCATAGTGTACTTTTTGGGTATTGATATCGTCTTTAAAACCAATCAGGGATCGGGCCATATTGTTGATATAGATCAGATAGCCTTTGGAATCCGTAACCAGCACCCCCAGCAGCACCGTATCGAGAATCGTCTGAAAATAGCAGTCGGCACAGAGTACTTTTTCACCCTTCATCGCTTCTCACCATCCCCGTTGGTTTTTTTGTGTGTGGATGCTACAAGATGACACCACTGGATGTCAATTAAAATATGACATATTTTGATAAGAACTTCCTTATTTGTGGGGTACAAGAAACGTGGTTTTGTGTGTCAATGAAATCTTGGCCACACAATGTATCATCGGCCTCGATGACCGTGCCGATGATACATTGTGATATCCGTCATTAATGTTATGAGAAACCGGTTGCCGGTTGTTATCGGCTGTCGTCCATCTCGGCAAAGACCTCCTTCGCGACGCGCATCGCGTCGAGTGCGGCGGGAACTCCGCAATAGATGGCGCTCTGCAGAAAGACCTCCATCAACTCGTCTTTGGTCAAGCCGTTGTTTAGCGCCCCGCGCACATGCAGCTTGATTTCGTGCGGGCGGTTTAGGGCTGTGAGCATGGCGAGGTTGAGGAAGCTTCGCGTTCTGCGGTCGAGGCCGGGCCGCGTCCAGATCTCGCCCCAGCAGTATTCTGTCACCAGGTCCTGCATCGGACGGGTGAACTCATCGGCATCGCGAAGCGACTTATCGACATATTCTGCCCCCAAAACAGCCTTTCGGACAGCCATCCCTTCTTCGTAGCGTTTCTGATCCATCGTTGTGGCTCCTTATTGTTGTTTCGTTACCATGACCAAGTTTGACGGTTTCTCACCCTTATTTGTGGGGGAAGTATAAGAAAAGTGGTCTTGCATGTCAATGAAATCTTGACCATTTAAAGCTTGATTAAAAAAAACAGCTTTAGTCTTAATAATCTCCGAATTCTTTTTGAAGCAAAGATAAAAAATCCAGGAGGTAATTATGACTATTGCGAAGCAGGATTATATCAGACAGCACAACGAACTTCTCCCGAACCAGGCCGATTATGTGAAAAAATATTCAGGAGAGAATCCCGGCGGTACAGCCATTATCGAATACAACACCGGGGAGAAAATGTAACGGTTGATGAAGTAATGGACGTGTGCCAAAAGATCGCTTCCTACGCCAGGCCTTCACATGTCGAAATCCTTTCAGCCGGTGAGATGCCGCCCAGGATGCCACCTATCGTTGCTATGGTGAGAGCGGTGCCCAATGCCTGCGCACCCTTTTCCTGTTGTGGCCAAGATTTCCTTGACAGGGTGGACGACGTTTCCTATACTGCGCTACGCAAAAAATTCTTTAAAAAAGGACATGTCGTGATGATGAAATGGACACTCAAACGAAAGATCATCGGCCTTGCCGTGCTGGCTGCCGTTTTACCAGTTATTGTCATGATGATTCTCATGGGACAGTTCCAATACTCCGTCTCGAACCTGACCACAAAAGAGTTGAGCGACATTGCCAGGTCGAATATGGCTCAGATTGCCCGGGACGTCTACGGACTCTGCGAAACCTCCAATGATCTCATCCAGCAAAAAATTAACAACGATTTGAACGTAGCCAGAGACATTCTGAAGCAGCATAAAGGCATCGAAACGGGTAAGGAAACGGTTACCTGGGATGCAGTCAACCAACTTACCAAACAGAATCAGAAGGTTGCACTGCCCAAATTGACGGCAGGCGGCGTCTGGTTCGGCCAGAACAGCAATCCGTCGACGCCGACACCCATTGTCGACGAGGTGAAGCGTCTCGTAGGCGGGACCTGCACAATCTTTCAGCGCATGAACGACGGCGGCGACATGCTGAGAGTGGCAACAAATGTGGAAGACCTCCAAAACCGCCGGGCCATTGGCACCTATATCCCAGCCCTGCTGCCGGACGGAACGACGAACCCGGTTACGGCGACAGTTTTAAAGGGCCAGTCCTACCGGGGACTCGCCTATGTGGTCAATACCTGGTACCTTACCGCCTATGAACCCATCACGGACGGAGCAGGAAAGATTATCGGCATGCTTTATGTGGGAGAGAAACTGGAGACAGTGACTTCTCTCAGGAAAGCGATTCTGGGCATGAAGGTGGGTAATATAGGCTATGTGGGCGTCATCGGCGGTAAAGGCGAGCACAAGGGCAAATACATCATCTCCAAAGACAGCGCCCGTGACGGCGAAAGCATATGGAATGAAAAAGACATCTATGGCAATACCGTCGTCCAGACCATTGTGGACAAGGCCCTGCGTCAGCCGAAAGGTGAATCCTTTTATCACGAGTACATCTGGCAAAATCCAGGCGATCCGCGCCCCCGGAAAAAGGTCTCATCGGTGATATACTTCGAACCCTTCGACTGGGTCATCGTGGCGGGAACCTATGAGGATGACTTCTTTCAGCCCATCAGCCGCTTCAGCAGCATGATCGGGTCTCTTTTCCTGAAACTGGTTCTGGCGGGAGTGCTGATTATCCTTCTGGCTGTGTTCCTGGCGGTGTTCCTGGGACGGCGAATGATTCAGCCCCTGGAACTGACCACCGCCCTGGCCCAGAAAATTGCGGCAGGAGACATTCAACAGACCCGTGAGGAATTGGCGGGAGCGGAAGCGGGCCGAATCATCAAGTCAGGCGATGAGACCGGGGAACTCCTCCGGGCCTTCAATACCATGACAGGCAATCTCGATTCCCTGATCGGCCAGGTCCATCGGTCGGGCATCCAAGTTACCACATCCGCCACGGAAATCGCCGCCTCGGCGCGCGAGCTGGAAGCGACCGTGGCCCAGCAGGCGGCATCCACAACCGAAGTATCGGCCACCAGCCGGGAAATATCCGCCACGGCAGACGATCTTGCCCAAACCATGGACGGCGTCAACGCCTCTCTCAATGAAACAATCGGGATGGCTGAATCAGGCCGCACGGATCTCTCCCACATGGAAGTGGCCATGCGGGGACTGGTCAAGGCCACCTCATCTATCTCCTCCAAGCTGGCCATCATCAACGACCGGGCCAACAAGATATCCCATGTGGTCACCACGATCAACAAGATTTCCGATCAAACGAATCTTCTCTCCTTAAACGCCGCCATCGAGGCGGAAAAGGCAGGTGAATTCGGGCGGGGCTTCTCTGTTGTCGCCCGTGAAATCAGCCGCCTGGCCGATCAAACGGCCATCGCCACCCAGGACATCGAACAGGTGGTGGCCGAAATGCAGACCTCCGTTTCGACCGGCGTGATGGAGATGGACAAGTTTGCCGATGAGGTCAGGCGAGGGGTGGATACGATGGTTGCCCAGAGCGGCCAACTCAGCCGGATCATTGACCAGGTGCGCATCCACGGTCCCCAGTTTACCGCTGTTAAAGACGGCATGTATGGACAGTCCCAGGGAGCCCAGCAGATCAGCGAAGCCATGGGCCAGTTGTCCCTGGCGGCGGAACAGACAAAGGATTCGCTTCATGAATTCAAACTGGCGACGGAGCAACTCAACGAGGCCACGCAGGGTCTTCAAGGAGAAGTTTCCCGGTTCAGAATCAGCACCTGATCGGATAATATCATGTTACTACTTCAGTTTCAGGCCGGGACAGAGCGCTACGGCCTCGATATTGAGCAGGTCATCGAGGTGTCCTCTCTGGTGTCTCTGAGAGCTATCCCCCACGCGCCTCCGGAAGTAGCGGGGACCTTCAACTACAGAGGGACTCTCACACCGGTAGTGGATCTGACGGCTCTGCTCACCGGCCTCCCCTCCCGCCCCCGGATGAGCACTCGCATCATCCTCGTAAGCCACGAAGGCGCCGACGGGCGGTCCCACATTCTGGGTCTTCTCGCTGAAGCGGTAACGGAAATGACGCGCTGCACGAAAGAAAATCTCCAGCAACCGGTTGTCTCCGTCAGCGGGTCCTCTTATCTGGGAGATATGATCTTTGATAAGCGTGGTTCTATCCAGGTTCTGGATATGGAACGGCTCTTAACAAGGGATATGCTCTTTACCCTTTTTCCGCCGGAGGTCTCTAACGGATGAAAACGCCTCCTGCCATTAGACAATTCCTGGCTGCCTCTCTCGGGATAGAAGAGAATGATGCCGGCAAAGGCGCTATCAGCCGGGCCGTTGACGCAGCCATGCACCAGGAGGGTATCCTTGACCTACAGGCTTATGAAAAGGTGTTCGCCTCATCCGGGGAAGTACGGCAACGCCTTATTGACGCCGTCGTTGTCGGGGAAACCTGGTTCTTCCGCGACAGGGGCCCCTTTATCTATCTGGCCCATCACGCCCAGGCCTTACGACAGGTCCGCACAGGCGAGGTTCTGAATATTCTGTCCGCACCCTGCGCAACCGGCGAGGAACCCTATTCGATCGCCATGACTCTCCTTGCCGCCGGCTTCAAGCCTTCGGCCTTCGCCATCACTGGGGTGGATATCAGTGTTCAGGCTTTGGACAAGGCCCGCCGGGGCTATTATGGAAGCGGCTCCTTCCGGGGAACCATTGGGGCGGATGTTGCCCAGTTTTTCCAGGTAACGCCTGACGGCCATCAGGTTACGGAAAGGGTGCGCCGGCAGGTTACCTTTCATCATGACAATCTGGTATCACAGGGAAGCCTTGCCGGGCATGGTCCCTACGCAGTCATCTTTTGCAGGAACCTGTTCATTTACCTGAACTCCGAGGCCCGCCGACAGGTCTTCGAACGGCTGGATCGGCTCCTTCTGCCCGGAGGACTCCTCTTTGCCGGCCACACGGAAACGCTCTTCTGGCATCAGCAGGGCTATCTTCCCATCCAGTGGGATCGGGCCTTTGTTTTGACCAAACCCGCTTCTCCACTGTCGTCAGGGATAAAAACAGCGGCAACAACCCTGACATCGTCGCCGCTTTCGGGCGCCCGGCACAAAGAGATAAAAGCCCCGACGGGGCTTGGCCCGGCTTCCGGCAACACGACACCCAATGAGAAGACCTTTGCGACCCCTTTGCCATCGCCTGTGGCTGTTGAAAGAGAGCAACCGGTCAAGTCCATCATAGCAGATGCGGGCCCGATCGCACCATTTGCAGACGGGCAGCTTCAGGAGGCCCGCCGCCTGGCGGATCGGGGCGATATGGACGCCGCAGTACAAATTTG
>CAIVDK010000101.1 GCA_903904655.1 uncultured delta proteobacterium
ACTTTTTCGGCCACAGCTTTTATCTTACTGTCATCATTAATATTACTGATAACATCTGCGATATAGGTGGCAATCAGTCGCATCTCTTTTTCTTTCATGCCCCTTGTTGTTAGCGCCGGGGTGCCGATTCTGATTCCGCTTGTTACCTGCGGCCCCTGCGTGTCAAAGGGAATGCCGTTTTTATTTACGGTAATCGCGGCAAGGTCGAGCGCTTCCTGTGCGTCTTTTCCGCTTACACCTTTTGCGGTTAAATCAACCAGCATCAGATGATTGTCCGTGCCGCCGGAAACGAGACGGAAACCCTGGTTTTTCAATTCATCAGCCATCGCTTGCGCGTTTTTCAGAATCTGGGTTTGATATTGTTTGAATTCCGGTAAAAGAGCTTCTTTAAAAGCAACAGCTTTAGCCGCGATAATATGCATTAAAGGGCCGCCCTGCATTCCCGGGAAAACCCTGCTGTTCAATGTTTTAGCGTAAGCTTCTTTACACATGATTAGTCCGCCGCGCGGTCCGCGTAAGGTCTTATGGGTTGTGGATGTGACATATTCACAAACGGGAACAGGCGATGGATGCAGGCCTGTTGCCACAAGCCCGGCCACATGAGCGATATCGGCCATAATGACCGCGCCTACTTCATCGGCAATCCGGCGGAAGCGGTTAAAATCAAGAAGACGCGGATAAGCACTGGCGCCGACAACAATCATTTTGGGCTTATGTTCCTTGGCCAATTTTTCCACTTCATCAAAATCAATAGTTTCTGTGTCTTTGCTTACACCATAAGAGACTATTTTATAAAGTTTACCTGAAAAGTTGGCCGGACTTCCATGAGTCAAATGACCGCCGTGAGACAAATTCATTCCTAAAATTGTATCGCCGGGCTGCACTGCCGCAAAATAGACGGCCATATTTGCCTGTGACCCGGAATGGGGTTGGACATTGACATGGTCCGCGCCAAAAAGTTGCTTGCATCGCTCAATTGCCAGATTTTCCGCAATATCCACAAATTCGCAGCCGCCGTAATAGCGCTTGCCGGGATAACCTTCAGCGTATTTGTTTGTCATGATCGAACCCTGCGCTGCAAGGACTGCTTCACTGACAAAATTTTCAGATGCAATCAATTCCAGTTTCCCCGCCTGACGGCGTGTTTCCAGATCGATTGCGTGGGCAACTTCCGGATCAGCTTTTTCCAAAAAAGACATTAACTATGCTTCCTCCTGTGTTCTTAATTCTGTATCAATCTCGGGTATTCAACCCTCCACCTTTTGCGGCCTTGTTTGACTAAGGCTTATAACTTAACTCCATTCGTTTTCAATTGTATCCCCCAATCCCCATTCGCTTCGCTCAGGGGATAATTCGACTTACGCTTCAAACTTCATCCCAATTCATCGAGATTCGTTTTCATCGAGTCTCATTATATTTCTTTAATATTAAAACGGCATTGACACCGCCAAAACCAAAGCTATTAGACATGGCAGTGCTTATTTCTTTGTGTCTGGCGACTTTCGGGACGAAATCGAGATCACATTCATCGTCCGGATCGTCCAGATTAATAGTCGGCGGGATGATTCCATGCTGAAGTGCCAAAATCGAAAATATCGCTTCCACCGCGCCGGTTCCACCCAGCATGTGGCCGGTCATGGATTTTGTTGAACTGACAAGCAGTTTATAGGCGTGTTCGCCAAAAAGGGTTTTGATTGCCTGGGCCTCATATAAATCGTTGAGCGGCGTTGATGTACCGTGAGCGTTGATATAGTCAATATCGGTTGGGTTCATCCCGGCATCTTTAAGCGCGACTTTCATGCTGCGGATAGCGCCTTCATGGCCGGGGGGCGG
>CAIVDK010000102.1 GCA_903904655.1 uncultured delta proteobacterium
CCTCGAGTTTTGGCTATGCTGCGGGCGTAAGCTGCCGCGTCATTCTCTATTTTTTGGGACATGGTTTTGTCCATTTCGCCGCTGCCCCCGATGCCGATCGCCACAGGATGGGCGGCGCCAATGTTGGTTCCGGGCGCCATAGCGGCAACATGCGCGGCCTGCGCGATAATCACTCCCGCCGAAGCAGCTCGCGCGCCTGACGGATAGACATAAACGATGACCGGCAGCGGCGCGTTGAGAATGCTTTTGGCAATATCCCGCATGGCAGTGTCCAAGCCCCCGGGCGTGTCGAGTAAAATGATCATGCCGTCCGCACCTGTTTTTTGCGCTTCTTCCAGACTTTCAGCGACATATTTTGCCGAGGGTGAGGTAATGACGCCTTCCAGATTGATCACATGAAATAAAGGTTTCTTATCCTGCGCATGGAGGGCACCGGCTGTCATAATGAGGATCAGCAGTAATATGACGGATAGTCTTTTTAACATGATTGCACCTCTTCCTGACTTTACGATCCTTCTCACAGTTCTATTTCTTTCATGATCAACTGGACATCTTCCCAAACCTGCTTTTTAGCCGGCGGATTCCGTAAAAGATAGGCCGGATGATACGTTGGCATTAGCTTAATCCCTTCATAGGTTTGAAAACGGCCGCGTAATGCGGTAATGGGTGTTTCGGTTTTTAAAAGGGTCTTCGCGGCAAACGATCCCAGCGCGCAAATGATTTGTGGTGAGATCAGTTGCAGTTGCTGTTTCAAAAAAGGCTCGCACAACTGGATTTCGTCGGGCAGGGGGTTGCGGTTTCCGGGCGGGCGGCATTTGAGGATATTACAGATATAAACATCTTTTCGCGCAAGTCCCATAGCCTTTATAATGTTTGTTAAGAGCTGCCCCGCTCGACCCACAAAGGGCAAGCCCTGCTCGTCTTCATCCGCGCCCGGCGCTTCTCCCACAAAGACAATTTTTGCCGATACGTTGCCGTCGCCGAAAACGATGTTTTTCCTGGTCCTGGCTAATGAACATCGCTGACAGCCAAGAACTTCGCGTCTGAGATCATTTAATGGTTCTTCGTTATTTTCTGTTACTGCCTTATTGTTTTTCTGCGTCGGCAAGGGCTTTTTCCAATTCAATTCAACATACAAATTTTTAGAATTCAAGACTTGTCCTTTGACGGATTTCACCAACGACAGCAACTCTTCTCGTATCTGATCCGATGATGATGGCGATAAAGATTCCGTCATTGTTTTTTGCTGGGGCCTTTCTTTTTGCTTAATGTCCTGATGTGATCGAGAATCCGATGCGCGGCATTCCTTTTGGTCATTTTGTCCAAGGCAACCGTTTTCCCGTTTCTATCGATGATCGTAATGATATTGGTATCCGTCTGAAAACCGGCGCCCGCTTCCCGCAAACTGTTGGCGACAATCATGTCCATATTTTTTTTGAGAAGTTTCTGCCGAGCATTGGCAAGCAGATCCTGCGTCTCCATGGCGAACCCCACCAGAATACCTTTTTTCTTTTTGGAGCCGATCTCGGCGATAATGTCCGGATTGCGGGTCAGTTCAATGCCGGTCAGTCCCTTATCTTTTTTGATTTTTTCCGAGGCCAACGATACGGGCCGGTAGTCGGCCACTGCCGCGGCTTTGATAATCACCGTCGCTTTTGAATAATGATCCATCACGGCGTGATACATCTCCAAGGCTGTGCGCACAAAAATTATTTCTTTGACCGGCGGTGGAGATAATTTAGTCGGTCCGCTGATCAACGTCACTTGCGCGCCACGCTGATGAGCGGCGAGAGCCAGTGCGTAACCCATTTTGCCCGATGAAAGATTGGTGATGAAGCGCACCGGATCGAGAGGTTCTTCCGTGGGACCGGCTGTGATCAACACTCTTTCTCCGGCAAAATCCTTGGGCGTCAAAATTAATGCAACCGCTTCCACAATCTCGGGAATTTCGGGCAGACGGCCTGACCCCGATGTTTTACAGGCCAGTTCTCCCACGCCGCTTTCCATCACGGTATAACCGAATTGCCTGAGCTTCCGTATGTTGTCCTGCACAACCGGATTGGCCAGCATCTTGTCATTCATAGCGGGGCATATTAATGTCGGCTTGTTCTGCGCCATAATGGCCGTGGTCAACAGATCATCGGCAATGCCGGATGCAATTTTTCCGATTACGTTTCCTGTTGCCGGCGCAACGACAAAGGCGTCGGCAAAATCCGCCAGGGCGATATGCGCCATATCGTATTGATCCGTCGAGGCAAACATTTCCGTATAAACCTGTCCCTTTGAAAGGGTTTGCAGGGTTAAAGGCGTAATGAACTGCATGGCGTTCTTTGTCATGACCACCCGCACCTCTGCGCCGGCCTTAATCAGAGCGCGGGTCAGCTCCGCCGCTTTATAAGCGGCAATACCGCCGGTAATCCCAAGAACAATTTTTTTATTTTCCAGCATGGAGTTATCACTTTGTTATTTTTTTGAGAATATAACAGCGTTTAACGGCAAGATCAAGGCATAAAGTCTTTTCGCTCCCTACAAACCATAAGGATATTTCTCTTGCAAACAACAGCAAAAGTCATTATGAAAGCCGCGGTATAATTCATGTCATAAATCGAGGAGTTTCGTAATGAAGAGGACAGGCGCTTATGCAGCGATTACGGTAATTGTTTTATTATTAGTTGGCGTGGTGGGCTGGCTTTATTCTGCCGATTATCTTGATCGGGAAAAACCGGTTATTAAATTGAATCAGGACATCATCGCCATCGGCAAGAAAAAAGACATCGGCATTACTTTTTCCGATGCTCAAAGCGGTTTGTCCCGTCTGAAGGTGGAAATTGTTCAGGATAATAAGCCGCACATTTTAGTCCAGGAGACTTTCCCTTCCAGAGCCAACAGACAGAAGAGTATCCAACTGACCGTTAATACCGAAGAACTCAAACTGAAGAACGGCCCGGCATTCATTCATATCACTGCTGCCGACTGTTCTCTTTTTAAGAATGAAAGCGTACTGGCTGTGCAAGTCAGGATTGACACCGTGCCACCGCAAATTGCCGTGCTTAATCCGGTCAATTACATCAACCAGGGCGGCACCGGATTCATCACCTACAGAACATCCAAGCCAACCGCATCAACCGGCGTCTATGTGGACAATCGATTCTCTCCGGGATACACGATTTCGGTTAATAACAGGCCCACGTCAGTCACTTACTTTGCCCTTCCGACGGATGCCGCCAATACAAAAACAAGAATCACCATCTTCGCCCGCGACGACGCCGGTAATGAAGCCAGAGTTTCCATGCCATACACAATCAAGCCGAAGAAATTCCGCGCTGATAAAGTGAATTTAAGCGATACCTTTCTCCAGAAGATAATGCCGGAGTTTCAAGCATCGACCCCCCAACTACAGGGAAAGACGCCCGTTGATGTATTTGGTTATGTGAATACAATCCTGCGCGAAGACAACACAAAAACCATTCAAAACATCTGCAGCAAATCCATCGATAAAAAACTATGGGAAGGCACATTTCTTAGAATGCGTAACGCCTCGCCTATGGCTCTATTTGGAGATCAGCGGACTTATCTGGTTGAAGGTAAACCATTTGGTAATTCCATCCACCTTGGGGTTGATCTTGCCTCGACCGCTCGCGCGCCTATTGAAGCAGCCAATAATGGAATAGTCGTCTTTGCCGGCCCCTTAGGCATCTATGGCAGTGCTGTCATCATTGATCATGGTTTGGGATTGTTCAGTTTGTACGGACATCTCTCCTCTATTGACACGACCGTTGGTAAAAATGTTAAAAAAGAGGAAAAAATCGGTTTTTCCGGTTTAACCGGTCTTGCCGGCGGCGACCACTTGCATTTCAGCATCCTCGTCGGCGGACAATTTGTTAATCCTCAGGAATGGTGGGATCCGCACTGGATTGAAGACAACGTCATGAAGAAAATGGCAATCTGAAAGTATCTCGTGAAGCGTCTTGCCACCGTTAGGTGGTATCTTGTGAAGCGAACAAGACTGTTTACACGCTTCACGCTTCACGTCATTTTAGCTTTTATTGATATCCCGGTGAGAGGTATGAACAATATATTTCATCGCCTGGAAATGTGAACTGAACTGATTGACCATCACAACGGATCGATGATGACCGCCGGTGCACCCCAAAGCAATATTAAGGCGAACTTTTCCTTCTTTTGCATAAAGAGGAATGAGGAAATTCATCAAGTCGATTGATTTCCTCAGAAATTCATGGCCTTCCGCGTTATCCAAAACATACGCTTCCACGGCGCACTGATGACCGTCATATTGTTTCAACGATTCAACATAATAGGGATTGGGTAAAAATCGTACATCTATCACCAGGTCCGCGTCCGCCGGCAACCCGTACCGGTAACCAAAAGAAGTTACGTTAATGATCATTTTTTTCTGTTCGGAAACCGGAAGATAATGTCTCTGCACGACATCCTTGAGTTGATGGATATTGGTCTCCGTCGTATCAATTATTTTATCCGCCATTTTTCTTAAAGGAGACAACTTCTCTATTTCCAGATCGATGCCGTCCTGAATCGAACCTTGCGCAGACAGTGGATGACTGCGCCTTGTTTCATTAAAACGGCGCAACAGCGACTCTTCACTGGCTTCTAGAAATAGAATTTCAATTCTGTATCCCTTTTCCTTCAGCTGTTCAAAGATATGCTGGTATTTTTCGGTAAATCTTCTTTCCCGTAAATCCATGACCATCGCCACCTGTTTGATCTCCGGCGAGGACTGGAGGGTAATGGAAATGAATTTCGGCAGCAAAACGACGGGGAGATTATCCACACAAAAGAAACCGATGTCTTCCATGGCCCGAACCGCGGTGCTTTTTCCGGAACCGGACAATCCCGTGATAATAACAATATGGATATTTTTCAATTATCCAACCTCTTTCAATTTTTGTGTGGCTTGTCTTAGCAAATTTTTGTCCAAATAGCCAGTGCGGGGAATCCCGATTTGCAGGCACGGCAGTTTGGTTTCCAGAATATCCTTTTCGATGAACTGAAAGAAAACATCGTCAATCTCGGTTCTGATCACCTCAATGACTGCGGTAAGCGTCGTCTTGGCCTTGATGTGTGCCGCATTCAAAATACGGTCAACCGCCACGATCCCGATCTGCTCGGTATGAACATAATTTTTAATTTCCCTGTGGCCGGAAACAATAAGCTGCCCGCTTTTATTTTTTTTAATCACGGCACGATCATCGGCTATCCAGGCATAA
>CAIVDK010000103.1 GCA_903904655.1 uncultured delta proteobacterium
ACCCAATATCTTCTTCATGATGCGAGACCTCCCTGGATTATGGTCTCACCCTCTATCACAATTACTACAACAATATCATCAATTACTTGTGGTTCCTGAAGCAATAAATAGCCACAGACATCTGGTCCGCTTTGTGGTAACTTACTTCCATCCGGAAGCTATGATAAACATGAGAGGAGTTGTGCGTGTGAAAAAACTGGCCATTATTTTAATGAGTTTTATATTGATATTATTGGTAGGGCTCTATTTCGCGTCCGGCTTAATTTTAGCAAAAGTATCTGACAAGCTGCTTGATCATATGACGGAGAGTGTCAAAATTCCCAATCTTGAATATACCCGGCCGAGTTTTGGCAGCGTCAGCTGGAGTGCCTGGAACGAGGTGAAATGGACGGAGGTTTCAATTGATGCAAGTCTGGTGCGGAATGAAGCTATCAAAGTGACTGAGGATATTTCCCTAAACATTGGCGAGATGACGGTCAGCATGGAAAGTTTTTCCCGTCGCACCATCCTCTTGAGTGCCGGAGGATTGAGCGTGAAAGAGAAAGCGAAGAAGCAGGGTGCTGATCTGCCTGGAGCGGCATATGGTCTGGAGGGGGGAAATTTTGAAACTATTATTAATTTTAATAGGTTGAGCATGGTGGATATTCTTGCGCAACTCAGCACTCTGAAGGAGGAGATCCAGCGGTTTACGACGCTTGGTGTTACGAAGATGCCTCTGTCTTTCTCGGCTACAACAAAATTTGAACTTCAAGGGAAACCCTGTACCGCAAAATTATCGATAGAGAATAAAGGTGATGAATACCGGCTTGTCATGGACAAAAGTGATCTGGAAAAAATCGTTTCCCTAATGGTGGGCAAGAAACCGAACCCGGTAGATATAGCCGTCATTGCCCGTAATCCCGTGAAGGCGCCGCTGCTCATAAAAATTCGCGATAAAGCCGAGGCTAACGCTCTGCTTGCTGCCCAGCAGAACCCGAAATTTCCGGAAGATGCCTATCGGCACATTTTATGGAGCTATCTGCTCACGAAAGCGTATGGTGAACAATTTGCCAAAGAAATAACGGATGCACACGAGGCATACGCAGACGAAGAGGAAATCCAGAAGCAGGGCCTCATAAATTGGACCAGTGCCAGCTACCAGGATCTCGTCAATAATGCCATGGGAAGGCAATATGCCACCCTGGGGTATTCGGAACCCGACATTTTGGAACGCGTTTTATTTGATCCGGCTGTTATACGAGACGATGAAGCAGTGAAGAGGTTTAATGCCGCAGATTATGAAAAATTAAAACCCCTGACCGGAAAACCGAAATAAGGACAGGGGGAAAACAGATCATTCAGGCAATCTTGCGAGATTGTAATATAGTATTAATGGCTGTGCAGACGTTTTCATTATGGATCCAGAAAAGGAGAAAAAGAATGAAGAAAAACAATTTGTCAGTGGTTGCAGCATCATTGATCATTTTGCTTTTGGCCATCCCTTCTATGGCCTGGCAGGGTAGAATGGCAGGTATGGGTGATGCCAATGGCTTAATTGAAGACGAGTCGGATTATCTGATTCATCCGGCAAACATCGCCGCAGGCTCAGGACTGAACTTCTATGGAAATTACCGCCTGACCTATAACAAAACAACAAAATGGGATTACAGCATAAGCTCCCCCGCTTTAAGTGTAACTTATCCTTTCTCTACCAGTGGCCATTCCTGGAAAAACGAAGGCCAGTTGGGTGCAGCTTTCACCTTGGGTGCGGGCCGGATGGGTGTGTTTTTTGATTACACAGGCATCAACGGAAACTACAGCGGCGACCAAAGCTATGCCGGTTTCTGGTATAATGGTTATGCCACTTATGATTTCAGCAACAAAATTAACGATTTTGCATTGAAGGTGATCTATGGCTTGCCGATTCAAACCATGAAACTGGGCGCCGAATTCCAGATGGTTTACCGCAATGAAGAGCAGGAAACCAATTGGCGTGATGCCGGGAATTTCTTCAAGAATTATCTCTGGTCGGCGGAAGACTATCTGGAAAACAACCTTAATCCCTTTATGATTCCCTATCAGTCGAAATACTGGGAAGCGCAGGGCAAAGTTTCTGTTGCCGGCTCCATGGGCCCGGCAAAATACGCATTCACTCTTAAAGGGGGAATACCCTTCGCTTCTGATAATAAGTTCGATAGGGTGGGTTCTTTATCTTATACGATAGAGGGGAAGGTTAAAGGTTTCAAGGCCGGTGGCGATTTCTGGCTGAGAGTGCCGCTCTATGACCGCATGGTTCTACCTTTTGTTGTAAGTGCGGGATATAAAACTATCAAGAGAGACGGCGTGTTCGATGCCCAATTACCCTGGATTGTCACCTATGAACACGAGACAAAAGACATCTTTGTAAAAGTCGGTGGTGGTGTGGATTTTACGCCGGCTAACGGCACAAAAGTGGCTGCCGGTCTTTACTATGATTTTATCCGCACCAACCAGAGTCTTCATGCCTCTGATACAAATTTACCCACTTTTTATGTGGATGAATATGCCGATATGCCGAAATACACTGAGCATCGTTTGACTCTGAAAACTCTGGCGGAAAAAGAACTATCATCCAGGATCATCCTGCGTGCTGGGTTCAATGTCTTCTATGGTATGGTTGAGAGTGATTATGCTTATTCAGCCTATGACAATTTTGGTCCTTTCAGCCCCTTAAATATATCCACCAGCGGATCGAATGTGGGCGTCAATGTTTCCGCCGGTGCGACAGTCAGGCTCGACAAAGTCAGGCTTGAACCCTTCA
>CAIVDK010000104.1 GCA_903904655.1 uncultured delta proteobacterium
CGCCTTGACCCATTGGATATGCTGTTCGTAGGTGTGAATGCCCGGGTCGATCGGTTTGTCCGAGCGCCCGGTGCCGATCAGGTCTAAAGCGATGGCGCGGTAGCCGGCCTTCGCAAAGACAGGGACCATCTTCCGGTAAAGATAAGACCAGCTGGGCTGGCCGTGCAGCATGAGGACAACCTCGCCGTTTTTCGGCCCTTCATCCACATAGTGCATCCGGAGCCCGTCGATGAGGACATAGTTGGGTGGAAACGGGTATCCGTGAAGGTTCGTAAAACGGGCATCAGGGGTGCGGACATATTTTAAGCCCTGTTGGGTCGTATGGATCGTCACATCATGGTCGACGGGAACGCACGACGGGTAGTTGGTGTCGACGACCATTCGCCAGTTCGGATTTTTGCTTGGGTAGTCAAGCGCTGAAACCGGAGCAGCCTTGTGACAGGCCGCGGCGCAAAGCACCAGGGCCAGATCTGCCAAAACAGTTAATAACTTTTTCATATCTATATCTCCTTTTTTTTTAATAGACCTTCAGGCCGCTCAATGCCAGGTGTAAGAGCGTAGCGATGAAGAAAAGGATGAGGCCGATGGTCATGCGGACGGTAATCAGGCTGACCAGGGGCTTTAACGGGAAGACCTGCGTCTTTTCCAACGCCGCCCACTTGTCTTTGTCTCCGCGCTTTCTGGCGAGATCGACGACCATTTTCAGATTATCCCGTCGGCTGCGGTAGCGCACCATGGCCACGTGGTCCCAATCTTCCGATCCCTCCGGGTGGATGAACCGCCCCATCACTTTGGTGCTGAAAAAGGGCAGCCCGCCATGTTTGATCAAAAGGGGGATAACGGTTCGGTTATAGCGTTTGTCCGCCGCCAGCGCATCACCGCCCTTATGCTCGCCGCCATTTTTATACAGGGCCTTTTTGCGGAATTTTTGCAGGTTGAGCATATAGTATTCCCCGCCGTCGTCGCTTTTTGCCAGTTCCCGTAATTCTTTCAAATTATGGTTCTCCGCGCTGTTCGGATCGACGCCGGCCGCCCGTTTGATACCGGCCATGAAGGCATCCACCTCCGCCTGCGTTAAGGGCTTGCCTTTGCCCCCGTACCAGACTAAAAAAACGACATACAAAATGGCAAAAACGGCATACAAAATGACTGGTCCTGGGATCATGGCGATTTCCTCCTCAATGCCTTCATGTATCTTCTTGTTTTATTCAATCGGGTATTCCCCATCGTGAGCCAGATTCTTTCCGTCCTCTTTAGCCTCGTTTCTGAAGGTGAATCACCGCCCACGCGGAAGACGGCCTCGCCGGGCTTATGGTCGCCACGGAGAGGTCCATAGGGGACGTCAATCCTCTGCTCTTGCCGCATCCGGCAAGAGCAGAGCCATACCTTAATCTCCAGATCATTAGCGCTGCAGGTTCTCGATTACGGTGGCCACGCCGAGGCCGCCGCCGCAGCAGGAGCTGAAGAAGCCGTATTTGCCGCCTCTGCGGATCAGCTCTTTCATGGTGAACATACAAATCCGGGCGC
>CAIVDK010000105.1 GCA_903904655.1 uncultured delta proteobacterium
CACTTTCCTTAGGGTCGCCCCCAGTCGCCGTTAGCGACCATCCTGCCCTGTGGAGCTCGGACTTTCCTCCGGCAGACATAATCTGCCCGCGATCATCTGATCTTCTCCGGCCTGTAAAGCAGCTTACAATTGATTTGAATTTCTTTCAAGATATCTTCGTGAAAAATGATTTCTATTTTTTTAACCTCGCGCCCCCTCGTGTGACCTCGTGTGACCTCGTGTGACCTTTAGGTCATTAGGTCATTAAGTCATTAGGTTAGCAAAGGGGTTAGCCTTCGGCCTTCAGTCTTCAGCCTTTAACCTTATATACTCATCAATAGCCAAATTGGCCAGCGCATCCGCTTGCGCGTTGTGACATCGCAGAACATGCTTGACGTGAATGGATTTAAAGGAAGAAAGCAGGCTGCGGATTTCCTGCATTAAAATTTTCAGATTCTCATTTTTTACTTTGTAGGAACCATTAATCTGGTTGGCCAACAACTCCGAATCCAGATAAACATCCAATTGATTGAATCCTTGTGCCTGCGCGCCTTTTAACCCCAGAATCAGCGCTTTATATTCGGCAATATTATTCGTACAGTGACCTAAATACTCCTTGCCCTCCCAAAGAATATTGTCCACTGCATCGGTGATCACCGCGCCGGCCCCACCAATACCGGGGTTGCCGCGGCAGGCCCCGTCACTAAACAACTTCACCGTTTTATTTTCCATAAAAAGACTAGGCGGACTTTTCCTGATTTTGAAAATACATGATCCGGTTACAATTGGGACAACTGAGCAGATCATTGGAACGCTGAAGTTCGTTATACAGCTGCGGCGGAATCTTCACCTGGCAACCATTGCAAACGGCTTTCCATACGGAAATGACACCGACACCGTTATTGCGCTTTTTGACTCTTTCGTATTGGGCCAGGAGATCGGCGGGAACGCTCTTTTGCAAACCAACGCGTTTCTCAATCCAGATCACCGTATCCGCATCAACGGCACTCAGATCATCCGCTATTATTTTCTTTTCCTCTTCGTGCTTGATTCCGGCCTGCTTTAAAGTTTCTTCATCTTTTTTCACCAGCACGGAGAGTTTATCCATTTCTTCCATGAGCGCAATGATTTGGGTTTCAATATCACCTCGCGTCTTCTCGGCCGTTTCAATTTCCTTGAGCATGGCCTGATATTCTTTATTGTTCTTAACCTCCAGCAATCTTTCCTTAGTTTTTATCATTCCTTCATTAAGTTTTTTAACTTTGCTTTCACATTCCGCGCGCCGGATTTTGAGTTCATCATGCTTTTTTTTATTCTGCTCAACGTTTTCCTTATAAAGCCGAAAGTCTTCTTCCATCTTGCAAATCTTTTCCGGCAGTTTAATCTTTTTAGCGGAAAGCTTGACCAACTGCGTATCACACTCCTGTAAACTGATTAACAACAATAATTTTTCTTTCAAACATTTTCTCCTTTATTACTTTAATAACCCCGCTTCGCCTTGCTACGCGGGATAAGTTCGACTTGCCAATTCCGCTTGCATTTCACTTTTGCAAAGGTGTAACTAACCCCGCCTCGCGGGATAAGTTCGACTAACAAATTTCAACGCGCTTCGCTTCTGAAATTTGAGTCGAACTAAAAAAAAATGCACCTGTTGGGGGTGCATTTTCAGATAGCCTTGTTATGTGCTTGATTCTGTGAGCCGTGACATGACAATTTAATTTGTCTCATCACAACCATTAAATCAATGGCAGTATCGCAAAAACTCCTTGCTTGTGAAAATCGTGTTTTTCTACTCATTATTGAGATTCCGTTCTTGCAAAATTTGGTGGGCCCACCTGGGATCGAACCAGGGACCTACCGGTTATGAGCCGGTGGCTCTACCAATTGAGCTATAGGCCCGCCATTTTTTCAGCATTTGCGCGGATCGAACCGGCATCGAGGTTCGTTGAAATATACCGAATTGCGGCGCTTGTCAATATTATTTTGCCGCGCGCTTCCGGGAGGAATTCTTTGCTTTTTTTGACGGTTCCTCTTCGATAACCGCCGGCTCTTCGATGTCGGATTCCACGATATCCACCGGCACAATTTCATCCGGACCAACCGCGCTCAAACGGTCACTAATCCCGAAACGCATTCGCAGAACCTTTTCTTCGCGCGGCGTGAGCGTGGACAGGATTTTACGCGTCTGATCCGCTAAATCCATGCTGATCGTTGCTTCCGAAGGAGACATGATTTTTTTGTCTTCGATAAAATCACCCAGATGGCTGTCTTCCTCCTCGCCGATCGGCGTTTCCAGGGAAATCGGTTCTTTGGCAATTTTCAGAACCTTCCGCACCTTCTCCAGCGGATATTCCATTTTGTTCGCGATTTCCTCCGGGGTCGGTTCTCGTCCCAATTCCTGCACCAGGTAGCGCGATGTCCGAATCAGTTTGTTGATTGTTTCAATCATATGGACGGGAATCCGAATCGTACGCGCTTGGTCGGCAATGGCACGCGTAATGGCCTGCCGAATCCACCATGTCGCGTAAGTGGAAAACTTGTAGCCGCGCTGATATTCAAATTTATCAACCGCTTTCATCAATCCGATATTGCCTTCCTGAATCAGATCCAGAAACTGCAAGCCGCGATTAGTATATTTCTTGGCAATGCTGACGACCAACCGCAGATTGGCTTCCACCAGCTTTCTTTTGGCAATTTCCGCCTTGGCTTCGCCGTCTTCGATGGAATCGACCACATTCTTTAATGTGGCTGTCGGAATACCCACATCCTTGGCAATGTGTTTTATACGTTTTTGCGCTTCCGCAATGGCCTCATGGCTCCGATGTAACCAATCAATAGAAACTTTCGCTTCCTTCGCGGCTCGCTTCTCATCGAGTTTGGATTTCTTCATTTGAGACCAGGCTTTTTCCATTTGCGTGAGCGTCAAGCCTGATTCCCTTTTAAACTGATTAATCACACGTTCGGATCTTTCAATTTCATCCGTAAAAAATCTCAGCCGTGCAATAAAACGGTGCATTTGTTTTTTGCTGAAACGAATTTTCCGGCAAAGCGTGATAATATTTTTTGCGTTTTTTTCCGCTTCCGCCGTCAATAATTCCCGCTGCTTGGGTTTTATAGTTTTGGATTTGAGTTTCTCTCGCAAAACTTTGTTTCGATCGCTAAAAAGGCGAATCCGGGCAATCAACTTGCGCACTCTCTCTTTATGCTCGTCCTCCTCCATGAATCCTTCTTCGTCTTCAATATTATCCACGACGTTTTTGACACGAATCTCGCCGGATTCTAATTTTTCACCAATACTCAGTACTTCTGCAATTGAAACGCTTAAACTGAAAATGGCCCACATGGTTTCACGGGCGCCCTCTTCAATTTTTTTAGCGATCTCCACTTCGCCTTCACGGCTCAAAAGCGAAACCAGTCCCATCTCACGTAAATACATCTTTACCGGGTCCCCGGTCTTGCCCGTGCCGGGAGCAAGCGCCAGCGCCTCAGGGAATTTTGACGGCAGTACATCTTCCACCGGCTTTTTAACCACCAGTTTTTCACCCTGTTCGATATCGATGATATCAATATTCTTTTCTCCAAATAACATAATAATATCATCTATTTGATCAGACGAATTGACGTCCGGCGGCAGCATGTCATTGACATCATCGTAGGTCAAAAACCCCTTTTCTTCCCCCAGAGAAAGCAATTTCTTAAATTCATCGGATTGTATTTCCTTGGCCATTTGGCATCCCCCAAACTGTATTTTTTATTAATGTAGCTCTTTTTCTTGAGCCATCAAACTCTGTTTTTCATATACGTATTTTTGCAGCAACTCCGCGTTACCGTTTTCCTGAGCTTGAGCCAGTTTCAACTTGAGCTGCCGATGCTGTTCTTTATACCATTTCTTCTTGATCCCTCGAATATTGTCGGAGAAATTGCGATCCACCATGTTGTCATCGGTTGTTGGCGCATTAATTCTTAATTCATAAATATTATTCCTGAGCGCCTTTTCGTCGTCGGCAGACAAAATGACATTAATATCAATGTATCCAAGTAGTTTATAGGTCTGAACAATTTTTTCACCCAGAGTCTTGAGCTCAGGCTCCATAAAATAATCCAATATTTCTTCATCCTCTATCTGTATCGCTTTTTGTGGATATTCCAGCAAAAGCCGTATTAGATTGATTTCCAGAGGATTCATGACTATTTTCACATCTTGCTTCGGGCTGACCGATTTGGGCTTGATATGAACCTCTTTACGATGAACCTCCCTTTTCAGCAATGCCTGATCAATACCCAATTTTTCCGCAATACGTTTGATGAAAAGGCTCTTTTCGATTTCGTCATTGATTTTATTGACGAATTCCATTGCAGTCTTTACAAGATCACGGCTTTCTTCAAACGTCTTACTATCTCCCAGAACGTTATCAATATAATAATCACTGATGGAAGGCGCAATGGCAATTAATTCTTCTATTTTATCCTTACCGTATTTTTTAACATAGTCGTCCGGATCGCAGCCCTCGGGAAGAATTAAAGCCCGGGCGCGCATGTTCGCCCCTAAAAACAGCTCCAAAGAGCGGTCCAGTGCTTTTCGTCCGGCCGTATCGGGATCGAATAGAGCCACAACATCCTGGGTATAACGGCGTAAAAGCTCCAGATGATCTCGGGTCAGGGCGGTGCCTAATGTGGCGACAACATTGTGGACGCCCGCATTCCACAATGATATGGCATCAAAATACCCTTCTACAATCAGGCAAAAACCGCTCTGGCGAATCGCCTCTTTGGCCTTTTGCAGTCCGTATAAATTTTTCCCTTTAATATAGACGGGTGATTCCGGTGAATTGAGATATTTTGGATCGCCTTCACCCAAAATCCGGCCGCCAAAGGCAACGATTTCTCCGAATACATTTTCAATTGGAAATATCAATCTGCCGCGGAAACGGTCATAAAAGCCCCACTCTTTGCCGGCAATGACAAGGCCGGCCTGTTCGGCCAACTTCAAAGATAAGCCGCTTCCTTCGATATAATCGGTCAAGGAGCGCCAGGTGTCCGGCACATACCCCAACCGGAATTGCTTAATGGTTTCATCCGTAACGGCTCTTTTGAGTAAATAATCCCGAGCGATTTTACCTGCCGGGGACGTTAGATTGCGCGAAAACTGCTGCGCCGCCCTTAAATTCAAATTAACAATTTCATCGTGCAGGGAATCTTTTTCATGTCCTTCCCGGCCGAAGGTCCGAACCGGCAGGATAACACCTGTTTTTTCCGCCAGATGTTTAATAGCTTCGGGGAAACTTTTATTTGCAATTTTCATCAGCAAGGTGATGACATTGCCACCCTCTCCGCAACCGAAACAGTAAAAAATCTGTTTTTCGCGGTTGACGGTAAACGAAGGCGTTTTTTCCTGATGGAAAGGACAGAGCCCTAAATAATTCCTGCCTGCCTTTTTTAAAGTCACATATTCGGAGGCAAGCTCGACAATGTCCACCCTGCTTTTAATTTCTTCAATCTTACTGTCATCAAAACGCACGAATGATTGCCTTGCCTGTTTTAAGTTTTTTCGTCAAATTCGTATAGATCAGACCTTATGGAGATAAAAGTGCTTTCACTTTTTCGCCGGCGGCTTTCCCATCCGCCATGCCAGTGATCTGCGGCATGAGCACCTTCATCACTTTGCCCATATCTTTGATAGAAACAGCGCCCATGTCAGCGATCACTTTTTTAATGAGCACTTCCACATCTTCATCCGACATTTGCGCAGGCATGAATTCCTGCAGGATTTTCAATTCCGCTTCTTCTTTTTCCACCAGATCCGTTCTTCCGCCTTTGGCGAACTGTTCAATGGAATCTTTTCTCTGCTTGACCAGCACGGACAGAATCTGCATGGTTTCCGTTTCATTGAGCGGGCGCATTAGGTCGATTTCCTTGTTGTGCAGCGCTGTTTTCAGCATCCGGATTGCGGACAGTCTGATTTTATCTTTGGCTTTGGCCGCCGTCACCATGTCTTCATTGATCTTGGTATTCACATCCATATTTATTACCTCTAATTAACCCAACTGATCTTCCAGTTTCCTGCCGCCGAGCAGATGCATGTGCAGATGAAACACCACCTGTCCTCCGTCGGCATTGCAGTTTATGACCACGCGGAATCCGCCCACGGCTACCTTTTTTATTTTAGCGACATTTTGCGCGACTGCAATGAGACGCCCAGCAATATCCATGTTTGCATCGACATCCATCAGCGTCGAAACATGTCTTTTCGGAATGACAATAACATGCACAGGCGCCATCGGATGGATATCATCAAACGCCAGAACGGCATCGTCTTCGTAAACTTTCGTGCAGGGAATTTCTCCTTTGACAATTTTACAAAACAGACAATCTGCCATATTTTCCCTTCCCTCCGATTCTATGAGGTCTGTTGAGTCTTGGTTATCGCGTCTTCCAGCGCCATCGCGCCCGTGTAGAGCGCGCGGCCGACAATCACGCCATAGAACGAACAGTCTCTGACAGAAAGCAAAGCATCAATATCAGCCAGCGTCGCCACGCCGCCGGAAGCAATCACCGGAATCGACACGGCTTTGGCCAACGCCCTGGTCGCCTCCACATTGACGCCCGTTTCCATGCCGTCACGCTGAATATCCGTATAGATAATGGCCTGAATCCCACAATCTTCGTAGCGCCGCGCCAGTTCAACCGCGTTTTGGCTGGTCTTTTGCGTCCAGCCCCGAACCGCCACCTGGCCGCTCAGCGCATCGATTCCGAGGATTATTTTTCCGGGATAAATTTCTGCGGCCATCTTCACAAATTTTTCATCCTGGATGGCTGCCGTGCCCAGAATAACGCTCGATACGCCATTTTCCAGATAATAGTTGATCGTCTCCATGTTACGAATACCACCACCAACCTCAATCGGCACGGAAACCGATTTTGCAATATCAAGAATAATGGGTGCGTTGCGTGGCATTCCGGCAACCGAGCCATCCAGATCAACAATATGAATCCTCTGAGCTCCTTTTTGAGCCCAAAGTCGCGCCATGTCCGCAGGATTCTCGGCATAGACCGTCACACGGTCAAAATCACCCTGCGCCAGGCGGACACATTGTCCATTTTTTATATCAACCGCCGGGATGATGAACAAATTAAAACTCCTTCGTGGGAAAAGTTCAGAACATCAGTTTGAGATATTCCGCAAAGAAGAAAAATAGTATCGCGCTCATATTCCAATTAGGGCTCAAAGCCGGAAAACGTTGAAAAAACCTCGTCAACGCCTAACTTCGTCAATTCGCGCGCGGTCAACCACTTGGCGCCGCCTTTAAAAAAAGAAGATACCTGGAAGACGTCTTCCATTAATGATTTTTGCGTTTTATCGAAAATACCACGCCACAGCGTGCTGCCGTCCTTGACGGAAATCAGGTGAATTTCAAAAGCGACAGATGCGGGGTGCTCCGCAGAATAGTCATAGCCCACTCTTTCCCGATAACGATAAACATAGCCGACCGCGATCACATCCGCGCGTAATTCACTTCCGGCCCTTAGCATAATCTGCAATAAGGGCTGCTTCAGAAAATCCGTCGAAGTCAGTTCAAGGACGCCCGCCACTCTTTCCGAAGGGATGATTTCCACATCTTTCAAATCCCTCAACTTATCGATAAATATTTCTTCAGCTTTTTTTTCGGCGTCTTTGACAATGATTCCGCTGGAATTGACACTGCTGCAAATCGGACATCGGACAGTTGACGATGTGTCTTGGGGCACCACCGCCTGAAAAGGAATCACCGCCAGACGCGTTACCGTTTTATCGACGGACGTTACTGTTACCTGCGCCCAAAGGGCATATGGAGCAAAGACAACAAAGGTCAAAAGCAATATCGCGCAACCGACTTTTCTTATCCAGAGAATATTCAGCAATTTTACCCCTCGCCTTTCTATCAAAGTGTACCTTTGGTGGATAGAACGCCTGAAATTTCCGGGTTGATATTCACGGCCTGCCGGAGCGCCCGAGCAAAGGCTTTAAAAACTGCTTCGATAATATGGTGGCTGTTGCTGCCATACGCAAGATTAATGTGCAAGGTGATACCGCTGTGATCGGTAAAAGCCTTAAAAAACTCCTTGACCAGCGCCGGATCAAATCCGCCGATTTTCCGGCGTTCATACCGGACCTTGTAAATCAAATAGGGACGACCGGAAATATCGATATCCACTCGGCACAAGCACTCGTCCATTGGCACGGACGCAGAACCGTAGCGATGGATACCGATCTTTTTACCCAACGCCTGCCCAACCGCCTGCCCCAGGCAAATGCCCAGATCTTCAACCAGATGATGATCGTCGATTTCCGTATCGCCTTTGCTTTTAATCACGAGTTTGAACTGACCATGACGGACAAAGAGTTCCAGCATGTGATTCAGAAAAGGAACGGTCGTATTGATCTTACTCCCGACGGATTTATCCAAATCAATGTCCAGCTCGATATCCGTTTCTGTCGTTTTACGGACAATCTTTGCTTTTCTGGCCATACTGCCCTCCGGATTATATGACTTTATTCAAGGGATATTCAATAATGCCTTCGGCTCCCGCATTCAGCAACTGCGGAATCAAATCACGGACAACGCCTGTATCAATCACAGACTCAATGGCAAACCATTCTTCGGAATAGAGGCTGGAAATGGTCGGAGCCTTGAGCGACGGCAGAAGCTTCATCACGCGATCAAGGTTTGTCTTAGACACGTTGAGTTTTAACCCGACTTTGCCCATCGCCAAAAGTGACCCGGTCAGCAATGTCCTAATCTGCTCTATTTTTTTCCGCTTCCACAAATCATTCCACGCCTCGCGGTTAGCAATCAACTGCGTATTGGTTCTCATCAGTTCATGGACAATTCGTAATTTATTGGCGCGGATGGTTGATCCCGTTTCCGTGACTTCGACGACCGCATCGACCAGCCCGTCCACAACCTTTGCCTCGGTGGCGCCCCAGGAAAATTCCACACTGACCTTGATATTTTTTTCAGCAAAATATCGTCTGGTAAAATCAACCAGCTCGGTCGAGATATGCTTGCCTTCCATGTCTTCAATCGAAAGGATCGGCGAATCATCGCGCACCACCAGCACCCAGCGCGCCTGACGCGTGGAAACTTTGGAATAGACCAAATCCTGCACCGCCACCACATCGGAGTTATTCTCCATAATCCAGTCAATACCGGTTAGCCCCAGGTCCAGATGGCCGTCTTCGACATAACGGGACATCTCCTGCGCCCGCACCAGTGTGCAGTTGATTTCCGGGTCATCGATATCGGGAAAGTAACTGCGACTGTCGTATGTAATTCGCCAGCCGGCTTTTTTGAATAAATCAACCGTATTATTTTCCAGGCTTCCCTTGGGTATCCCTAATTTTAAGATATTCATTTATATACATCCTTTGGATCAAAAATCTTCTCGCCGACAACAACAAAATCACCGCCTTCAAGTTTCCGATAAAAACAGGATCGATGCCCCGTGTGGCAGGCCGCGCCGCCCAGTTGCTCCACCTGCAATAAAATCGTGTCTTCGTCACAATCTATATAAATATTTTTTATCATCTGAACATGGCCGGAACTTTCACCTTTCAACCACAGTTTTTGCCGCGATCTGCTCCAGAAAGTCGCCTTGCCGGTTTGCACAGTAGCCTCCCACGAGGCCTTGTTCATGTACGCCAGCATCAATACGTCCTTTGTTTCAGCATCCTGAACAATGGCCGGAACCAACCCGTCAGATTTATTAAAATTCAGTTCAATCATATTACCCTTCATTATTGTTGAATCCGCTAACTTCAACAAACAATCTTATTTAAATGATGAATCCCATTAAATCAAGTAAAAGTTTATCTTAATAATCATCTATTTCCATCTTGCCTAAGCATACCATTCATGATAGTAACGCCAGCGTAAATTGATCAGAGTTAAATCTTTCATCCGGAGGTTGGATTATGTCTTTGCTGACAGGAGGAGTCATTGCCGCTATTTTCGGGCTGATCAGTTTGATCTTCTGGTTTAATGATTTTTTAGTCATTCTACGAGGCGCACTGCCGATCTTCCTGTTTCTCGGCGGCGCCTTAGCCGTCTATGTCGGCTTCGATGAGATTCAGGATAAAATCCGCGAGGAAAGACAGCGGCAGGATGAAGATCTGGAAAAAGCCAAGGAAGAAATCGAATCGGCTAAAGCTGAAGCTCTGCGATATCGTGAAGAGCTGGACAAATTAAAGGATGAAAAAAAACAAAACTGAATTTCGAGTCATAA
Source organism: uncultured delta proteobacterium (assembly GCA_903904655.1). Taxonomy (GTDB): domain Bacteria; phylum Desulfobacterota; class Syntrophia; order Syntrophales; family Smithellaceae; genus UBA8904. Next base: position 10,243 of record CAIVDK010000105.1, read on the forward strand.
AACATAAATACATCTTGACACAACCGGTCAAATCAAATATTAGCCACTACAATTATAACTTAATGGACGCCGGTATGCATAATTTTTTCATAAGCAAATCCTCACCTTACTATATCTATATGTACTGATGCCTGCTTGCCAAGCTCGATCAGGTAAGCAGGCTTTGTCCGAAATCAAC
>CAIVDK010000106.1 GCA_903904655.1 uncultured delta proteobacterium
CCCGAGGCTAAACTGCGCTGCGCAACAGGAACTGTATCGGGAAGAAGCGCAAAATAGGGGCCGATGGCAAAGAAGAATCCGGCATATGCAAGAACGATTACTGGCAGCGCCACAAGAAGGGAATCGATCCGCATCAAGAGCAAGACCATGATACATACCAGGCACCATCCCGCGATGATCAGCGGCCGCCTGCGGCCAAGCTTCGTGTTGATCCGGTCGGATACCCAACCGGAAAGCACGGGGAAAAACAGGCCGGTGATGCCGGTTGTCGATATAATAATTCCTGTTACCACATTAGAGCCGGTGAGTTCCTTCAGGTAGAGCGGTAGTGTCGCCCAGGTAAATCCCCAGAACGTTTGGACCGCAAAAAGCCCCATGGCAAAACCAACAAGTTTTAGAAGTGGAACAGGCGAAGAACCCTTATTATCTGACATGACAACCTTTCTATTTCATATCCCTGAATCTGGCTTCGATGGCACTGATATCGTCGATGCGGATCAGGGCATCATAATAATCTCTGCCGGAAAGTTTTTCCACATGAACAAAGTGATCGCCTGCGGCTTTAACATATCCCTGAAAGGTTTTCCCCGAACGAAGATGAATCAACACATCCTTGCCTACATAGGCCTTCAGATTATCTTTAATAGAGCTGGAAACATCAAACTTTGCATCTTGAACGGTTACAGCCGATCTTTGCTGCGCTATCGCCGGGGAAATATTACAAACCGCAGCAAATAAAAACATTATCAATACAACCCCAGATAAGATCTTGGTTTCTCTTTTCATATAAATCTCCTTTCTGTTTTAGGGTTTTCCATTTTGAGGATACCAGGAACAGCATCCTCTTACTTTTTTCGGGACGTCTTCTTCTTTTTAGTCGCAAGCCATGCCTCATTGTCTTCTATCAGCGCCTGAACGTTGGTATCGGTATTCTTTTTGGCAATGTCCATGGTGCGTGCGTAATCCTTTTTGCCAAGCTTGATAACTTCTATCTCTTTATTGAGAAACTGCTGGATTTCACCCAGGAGCTCTTTTTCATCTTCACTGCAAAAAGAAAGCGCAATGCCCTTGTTGACGCCCCTTCCCGTTCTGCCCACTCTGTGGACATAGTTCTCCGCCTTTTCGGGTAAATCATAGTTGATTACATAGTTCACATCCGGAATATCAATGCCGCGCGCGCTGACGTCTGTGGCAATAAGTATTTGACACTCACCTTCTTTGAACTTCCTCATCGCCTCAGATCTTTCTCCCTGATCCTTTTCACCATGAATCGTGATTGATGGAATGGAGACGCGCTCCATGGCTTTGGCCACCCGCTCGGCCCGTACTCTTGTTCTCACAAAGATGATGATTTTGCTTGCGGGATTTTCTTTGATAAAGCTCTCCAGAAAAAAGCGCTTATCATCCATCTCAACAAACATGACGGCGTGAGAGACATTTGCGGATACCGGATCATCGGGTGATATTTGAATGCGGATGGCCGTGCTTTTAACCTGGGAGAAAGCCAGTTTTTTAATTTCCGGATTGATGGTTGCAGAGAAAAAAAGCGTCTGATGCTTTCTGACGAGCATTTTTTTTACATACTGAATGTCTTTGATGAAACCCAGATCCAGCATGTGGTCAGCTTCATCGAGTACCAGCGTATCAACGCGTTCCAAACTGATGTAGCCCTGATGGATGAGATCAAACATTCGTCCCGGGGTGGTAATCAGAATATCGATGCCTTCCTGCAATTTTTTGAGCTGCGCATCCTGCTCGACTCCGCCAATCAG
>CAIVDK010000107.1 GCA_903904655.1 uncultured delta proteobacterium
ACTCGTACGTGTAGCGAATCTTTGTTTTGAAGAACCGGATGCCTCAATTGGGCACGTCCGGGTCTGTGGGGGTTCCGGGTGGGCAACTACCCGGTTCTACCCGGCTTGCGTCACGAAATAAGCTCAGAAAGGGAGGATGCCTGGAGACAGATTGAAACCTTTTGCCGTTATCCAGTGGGTATTCAATCCCACCCGATAATGCGTGGCAAGCAGTCGGAAGCGAGTCTTGCATGCTCGTGGGGTGACTCACCGGTGTGAAGCGTAGACAGCGAGTTTAAAAGCCGTGCTATTGAGCCCCGAAATACTCTATTTGTGGGAGCTTTCGTTGTTGAAAGGGCGGGAGCAATACCGAACCATTGTACTGCCTGATGGCAAGGTCCTGCCGGGGTCTGAGAACAGGGCATATAAACATGAGGGTAACCTGGGAACGTGAGAGATCTTGCCGTGTCTGAGTCTAGGAAAGCCGCGCTGGCGTGCGGGATACAAAAGAACCAGTCCTTGGAATCCAGCATGGGAAACCAGGGAGCCTGAGTCGGAGTACCGACGGAGGGGACCACAAAACACATGCGAAGAAGCAGTACCCGGAACGCGAAGGATAACGAAGCCAACGGGGAAGCATGGCAAGAAGTCGTAGTGACTCGTAGTACCGTTGAAACGGGGGAACCTGGCCGAAGGGACCCCGTGGAGGGAAGGGGTCATCGGAACAAAGGACTGACAGAGGGAAACACAATGGGTACGCAGAGACCAGAGAATTCGCACGATAACGCGGATGATGTGTCAACGAGACTGTGTTGGATAGCGGAGATCGCCAAGAGACTACCGAACGAGCGTTTGTCAGCGCTGGCACATCATATCGATGTGCGGTGGATGCAGGAAGCTTTCGACCGAACCAGAAAAGATGGAGGCACCGGTATCGATGGGCAAACAGCCACCGAATATCGGAGCAATCTCCTTGAGAATCTCGAAAGTCTTGTAGAGAGGGCGAAGAGTGGAACCTATCACGCTCCATCTGTCCGGAGGGTGTACATACCCAAGCCGGGCAGCACAGAAACCAGGCCAATCGGCATACCGACCTTTGAGGACAAGGTGCTTCAACGGGCTGTCGTTATGGTGCTGGAACCGATCTATGAGCAAAGCTTTCAGAGTTTTTCCTATGGGTTCAGACCCGGGAGGAATCAGCACCAAGCGCTGCAAGAACTGAGAAAAGGCATGACGGAGAACAAGGGTGGCTGGGTTATAGACCTTGATATCCGAAAGTTTTTCGACACGCTGGATCGGGGGAAACTCCGGGAAATAATGGCGAAACGGATAGGCGACGGGGTGATACGTAAACTCATCGATAAATGGCTGAAAGCGGGAGTAATGGAAAACGGCGAGATTTCATACAACGAAGCAGGGACGCCGCAGGGTGGGGTAATCTCTCCCCTGTTGAGTAACATCTTTCTGCACGAAGTGCTGGATGAATGGTTTATCAACGACGTTCAGCCAAGAATGCAGGGAAAGAGCTTTGTTGTCCGTTTTGCTGATGATGCTGTGCTGGGATTTGAGAACAAATGTGACGCGGAGAGGGTAATGGCCGTTCTGCCGAAACGGTTCAACAAGTACGGTCTGACGGTACACCCGGAAAAGACAAAGCTCATCGACATGAGTATGCCGACGAACAGGAGCCAGAATGGAGACTCTCATGATGGCGATACGGGAAGCTTTACGTTTCTCGGCTTCCTGCATCACTGGGGCAAATCCCGCAATGGGTACTGGGTGATTAGGCAGAAAACGGACAAGAGCAGACTGGCTCGGGCTATTCTTAAAGTCACGGAATGGATTCAAAAAAACCGACATCTACCGCTCAAGGAACAACAGCAAAAGCTAAACCAGAAAATGATGGGTCATTACGGCTACTACGGTATTACCGGCAACTCCAGGAGTCTTTCTCGATATTTTTACGCAATCCAGACTAGCTGGCATAAGTGGCTGGCCAGGAGGTCAAACCTAAGGTCATTCACGTGGGCAATGTTCTACGAATGCCTGAAGCGGTGTCCTCTGCCCAGACCCCGTATTGTTCACTCGTACGTGTAGCGAATCTTTGTTTTGAAGAACCGGATGCCTCAATTGGGCACGTCCGGGTCTGTGGGGGTTCCGGGTGGGCAACTACCCGGTTCTACCCGGCAAACTCATGAACCGACCGAATTATGATGAAAAACGGGGACAGATCATGTATGATGATGTTGCAACACAAACGTCACACAGAGGAGTCCCCGTCGATGAAAACTATAACAGAGATACTGGGTGGAGCGCAAACTCTTTTGCCAGTTTCCTATGATATTCAGGACTGTTTTGAAGAACACCTCACCAACGAGCATCGCCTTTTTATGCACGTGCTTCGAGTCATCGAAGATGCACAGCCGTCGATATCCCGACCACGTGCATGGACTGGCCGCCCCGCATATCGGAACGAACCGATCATGCGGGCGCATTTTGCTCGAAATATATTCCACATCGAGACAGTCACCGACCTTCGAAACAGGCTGATCAGTGATCCGAATCTGCGGACGATATGTGGATTCACCTCGGTTCCGAGTCCCGCTACGTTTTCACGTCGCTATGCAGCGTTTTCAAAAAAGACTCCCATGATTCAGACCTTGGATACCATAGTCCACGGGTCCCATGACGGAAGGATTGTCGGACATATAAACCGTGACTCGGCACCGATACTGACACGAGAAACGCCTGTGACCAGAAAACGCGATACGGTATCTCCTCTGCCTCCACGGAAACGGGGTCGTCCCCGAAAAGAAGACGTTCGACAGGAGAAGGAACCCACACAGATAGAAAAACAAATCGAACAGAGCATCAGTATCTCCTTGTCAGAATTACCCAAAACCTGCGCGTGGGGATGCAAGAAAAACAGTCAGGGGAATATGGCGACATGGAAAGGCTATAAACTGCACCTTGATATCAGTGATACGGGATTCCCAATTTCCGCAATCGTTACCGGAGCGAATGTCCATGATTCGCAGGTGGCGATTCCCCTGGAAAAGATGACAGAGGAAAAGGTCCAGCATCTGTATTCGGTCATGGACGCTGCATACGATGCAGATTCTATCGCGACCTTTATCAAAGGACGAGGACGCGTTCCGTTGATCGATCAGAACAAACGTCGTGGAACACAACGGGAGCCATTTTCACCGTCACAAAAGGAACGGTACAAAGTCAGGACGACGGTTGAGCGCGCATATGCGCATTTGAAGGATTGGCTCTTGCCGGAGCAGATATTTGTGAGGGGAATTGAGAAAGTATCATTTCTTCTCATGAGTGGTGTGGTTTGTCTGGCGGCCATGAAGGCTTTACAGTTCACCATACTTCCTACCCTGCAGAAAGTATAACAAGGTGTTCTTGCAGAACTTGATTTTGTAGGGGCAGTCCATTTTTCTTGATACGAAAGGGGGCTTACTACGGGAAAATGTGATATGTGACTATGATAATAATTTCATTTAGTGAATTTTATGTTCAGATGGTTGCTTTTTGGGGATCCCGGCTAAGGGGTTTTGAAATAACCTCTATAGAGCCACTTTTAAAAGTCGGTTACTTTGAAAAGTGGCTTTGCAGTTTCCCGGCCGCGACAGCGTCGGCCCGAAGGTCGACGCCAGGGCCGGGAAAAGCGGTCACTTCGTCGCGACGATGGCGTCCCAGGCTTTCTGCAGCTTGTCGGTGAAGGACGCGATGGTCAGTTTCCTGGAGGAGAGCTGGTCGGCCGCGTATTCCTGGAGCAGCATGCGGTAGGTCGTCACGAACTCGCCGTAGATCTGCGCGTCCCACTCGCCGGCATGTGCCACGAGGTTGGCTTCCTTGGCCACGATGACATCCTGGAGGAAGCCGGGAAGGGGCTTGGTGTCCACGCCGGCGATGAGGCTCGGCTGGAGAGTGATCTTGGACCAGATCGTGGCCGCGGCCGGGGTCATGCAGAATTCCATGAACTTCTGGGCGATCTTGCCGCCGGCGGATTTGCCGTTGACCATGTAGAGATCGTCTACCTGGAGGCAGAAACTTCCGGCGCCCTTGTCGGTGGGGATGGCGAAGAAACCGATGTCGAACTTGGGATTGCGGGCCATGATGTCGCCGGCGCT
>CAIVDK010000108.1 GCA_903904655.1 uncultured delta proteobacterium
GCACAACTCACCTGGCAGATCGGCATGGCCACGCTCTTCATGATTGGCGTCGTTAAAATCTTCACCTCTTTTTTCGGCGGGTGGATTCAACGCAATATTCCCACCGCGGGACTCCTGGGATCGATTGCCGGCATCGGATTGATGCTGCTGGGTTTTTTGCCGCTCGTCGAAATATTCAATGAAGCCGTCGTCGGCATGGTGGCCATGGGCCTAATCTTTGCCGCGCTTTTCAGCAGGCTGCATCTGCCCGGACGCATTCACGGCATTTTGGCGGCGGTAATTTTCGGCACGGTGATCCATTTTGCGCTGGGTTACAGCGGCTACCTGCCGGAGTATCAGGCGCCTTCCTGGGAGATGCAGCTTTGCCTCCCGGTGTTTTCCATCGACTTTCTCAAAACCCTGCCGCAGAGTATTCATTATCTGCCCATTGCCATCCCCTTCGGCATTTTGACCATCGTCGGCGGCATTAATAATACGGAAAGCGCCCGTCTGGCGGGCGATCATTACCACACCAGGGATATTCTGCTCACCGAGGCCTTCACCTCCCTGATTTCCGCTTTCTTCGGTGGTGTGGCCCAAACGACGCCCTATATCGGCCACCCCGCCTACAAAAAGATGGGTGCAACCTGGTGGTACACGCTGGCGACCGGGCTGGCCGTCGGCATCGGCTCCGTGGTCGGGCTGATGTCTCTTTTTGTCAGCATCATTCCGCGCGCGGTGATCGCGCCCATCTTCATCTTTATCGGTTTTGAAATCATCCATCAGGCCTACAAAGAATCACCGCCGGCCCATTCTCCAGCGGTGAGCCTGAGCTTTTTGCCGGTCATCGCCAGTCTGGTGATGATTATTCTCGGACAATTTCTGGGGGCCATGAACATTACAAAGGACTTACTGCCGTTGCGTTTGCAACATCTGCATCAAACGCTGACCATGTTGAGTAACGGATTTATTCTTACGGGGCTTCTCTGGGGCAGCATGCTCGCCTTCCTGATTGATCATCGGGCGAAACTCGCGGCCTTATGCGCCGCTGTCTGCGCAGTGCTGACGCTTTTCGGCGTCATTCATTCGATCATGCCCACAGGAGAACTTTACCTGCCCTGGCGAGTGGCGTCGGATGCGCACTACATGCTCGCCCTGGCCTATCTGGCTCTCTCGGGCATTCTGCTGATATTAACTGGAACAATGGATAAAGAAAAGGGGCGCTAATACCCCTGTTTACCGGTCCGATGATTATGTCGGTAGGCACAATGAAAGTGAAAGGCAGGGTGTATGCTAGTTTCAGGAGGTAGAGTATGACAAAGCCATACAAGGACAAAGTTGTTTCCGCACAGATGGCGATCAGTTTCATCTCACGTGGTAAAAGGGTCTTTATCGGTTCTTACTGCGGCGAGCCGCAGTATCTCGTGAACGCGCTCATTGACCACACAGACCATTTTTCCGATGTAGAAGTTGTTCGCTTTCTCAATCTGGAAGGATCGCTCATGGGGCTGATCGCGGAAGAGACGAAAGGGCGCCGTTATCAGGTGCGCTCCATCTATCAGGGATCGGGCATGATCAAGGGTTTGACCGCGTCGAGGCGTTTTCTCACGCCCATAAATCTTTACACGGTGCCCGCTTTATTTCAGAAACGTCACATCCCCATTCACTATGCCCTGATTCAGACTGCGCCCCCCGATGCATTCGGCTGGCTCAATCTGGGTATTTCCGTGGACATCACGCTGGCTGCCGCCCGGGCGGCGGATGTCGTGATCGTCCAGGTCAATCCGAACATGCCGGTGATTCCGGGTTACGGCATGATTCATGTTGATGAAGTGGATTATATTGTTGAGCATCAGGAAGATCTCCTGACGGTTTATCCCACGCCTGAAATCAAAGGCGCCGAGCAGGTGGCCAAGCTTCTGTCGAGCCTTATTGAAGACGGTTCGACCCTCCACATCAGTCCCGGTTTTACACCGGAACTCATTTTTGCGGCTCTGGGCAACAAGAGCGATCTTGGCATCCACTCCCTGATGATTCTGGATGTCATGCAGGAGTTGGCCCAGCGGGGTATCATCACAAACAGAAAAAAAGGATTTAACGAAGGCAAGATGGTGGCATCCGGCGCCATCGGCTCCGATGAGCTTTACCATTTCCTGAACGGGAATCCCGCCATTGAATTCCGGCCATGTGATTATGTAAGCAATCCCGTCATGATTGCCCGCCACAACAAGATGACCGCCATCAATCGTGTGACATCGATTGATCTCAAAGGACAGGTGGCAGCCGACGGCATTGCGCAAAATCATTTTGCCGATGTGGCCGGTCTGGTGGACTTCAGCCGAGGGGCGGCGATGGCGCCGGGCGGCAAGTCCATTGTCGTTGTCGGGTCGGTAAGCGACGACGGGCAGGTAAGCAACATCGTTCTGGAACAGGCAGCGGGGACCGTGGCCATTCCGGCAGCCGATGTGACTTACGTGGTAACCGAATATGGCGCCGTCAACCTGTTTGGTAAAAATGTCCAGGAACGCGCCATGGCCATGATCAGCGTTGCCCATCCTGATTTTCGCGAGCAACTGTTTGAACAGGCGCGGCGCGAGGGTTTAATCGGTGAGGAGCGCAAGTTATCCGAATCCCAGTTTGGTGTTTATCCCGCCTGGCTGGAAGAAGTCATGACGATCGCGGGCCAGAAGGTTATGTTCCGTCCCGTCAAAACCGTTGACGACCGGCTCATTCAGGATCATTTTTATGAAATGAACGAGCAGGACATTGCCAAGCGGTTTTTTGGAAGGCGGCATCACTTTTACTGGGATGAAGTCAAAGACATGTTCATTGTCGATTACGCGCGGAATTGCTCCATCGTCGCCTATCTGGGTGAAGAGGGGTATGGCCGGATTATCGGGATCGGCGGTTATTTTCTAGAAGGAAGCGGCGCCGGCGAGGTTGCCTATTCCGTAGCCAAGGATTGGCAGGGGAAAGGTATCTCCGTTAAGCTTCAGCAAAAAATTGTGGATGCCGCGCTGGCGAACGGCCTTAAGGGTCTGGACGCTATGGTTCTTGAAGAAAATTTTTCCATGCTCGGTTTGTTTAAAAAGCTGCCGTATCAGATCCGCACCTCGTATGAGAATGGTATTTTAACCCTGAAATGCCGGTTTGATGAACCGACGTGACATCACGTTGGAGAGAGTCCAAAAACAGCAAAATGGTAATACCAAGTTGCATTCAAATGTTAACTGTAGTTCGGGTCTTTAGACCCGTTGAACACGCGAACCTAAAGGTTCGTACTACGTTGGTTCGCTATCCTTTGAATGCGACTGAGAGTATAAACAGCGCAATCGGGGATAACCTAAAGGTCACACGTTGCGCCCTGCAAATAATGCCTTGTGTTAAACAAAAGGGCGGGGGAAAACCCCGCCCTTACCTCTAAATACTTCAGCCTTCAGCCTTTCGCCTACACCTACGCCGGTCTTTCCAGCCCTTTCACGATCTGCGAGCGGATGATTCTGGGGAGAATCAGTTGATGCTGCGGACAGATGGCGCGGGGATTCTGATAGGCGCAGTTGGCGAAGCCTACCAGATAATTTCTTAATTCGTGATAGCGGACGATCTCATCGACAAAGCCTTTCTTCGCGCAAAACATTGGCCCCGACGTATCGTCGTAGTGCTGGACCATCTCATTCATTTTGTCGATGATGGGTCCGAGCGGCTTTCCGGCATCCTTCTCTTTAACAAGCCTGCGGGCGTAACTGGCTGCCGCTGCGGTTTCGCCATGCATGACGTTGATTTCCGTGGTGGCGGTGCCCAGTGAAAAGGCGTTGTTATTGTTGGCCGTGGGGCCGCCCAAAACATAATGAGCCGCTGCTGTGCCTTTGCGTAGCACCACCAGCATCATCGGCAGCTTGGAATTTTCAATGGAGTAAATCAGCGACTGACCCAGGCCAAGGAGTTCGGCCTTTTCCGCTGTATCGCCCACGTCAATGCCTGAGGTATCCTGAAACCAGATCATCGGCACTTTGTCGCGCGAACACAACGTGACGAACTCGCTCATCTTGATCAGGCCCTGGCGGTAAAGCTTTCCGCCCACACCCATATACTCTTTGGTGTATTCAGGATAGTTGGGCAAGATGCCCTGACGGTTGCCGATCACGCCCATCAGGTAACCATCCACTTTTACCAAACCGCAATACATTTCCGGGCCAAACCCGGGACGGAATTCCAGATGTTCAGAACGATCCACCAGACGCGCCAGCACCTGCTCAAAATCATAGACACGCTTTTTGTTCACGGGGACAATCGAGGCGATTTCAGCAGGAGGATAAGCGGGTTCGGCAGGCTGGGCCACGCGGAAAAAGCGCGGGTTGTAGGCGGGCAGATCGTCCATGTAATCCTTGATCGCGTCGAGCACCTGTTTTTCTTCATCAAAGACGGCGCGGAAAAAGCCTGTAACGTCATAATGAACTTTGACGCTGCCGGGCGGAACGGATTTGAAATGCCTGGTGGCGTTAATGATTTCTTCAGCGCCCGCTTCGTCAAATGATCCTTTGGGTGACATGCCGCTGACAATGCCGCTGCCGCCCACGGCCATGTTGGCTTTTTTATGCGCCAGCAATATGGTCGGGCTGATCGACTGATAGCCGCCGCCTGCGGGATTCGTGCCGTAAATACCGGCAATGACCGGGATGCCCATCTGCTCGAGTTCCGCGTGACGAAAAAAGCATGTTCCCTGACCGCGGCGGTTGGCATACATTTTTTCCTGCTCAGGCAACTTCACACCGGAGCAGTTCACCAGCCACACCAAGGGAATATTGAGAATCTTGGCAATGTCTGTGACACGCAGATTATTTTCCGGCTGTCCGGCAATCCACGCGCCGGCCATCCATTTATTATTGAACCCGATAAGCGCACACCACTTGCCATGGATGCGGGCCAGGCCATCGACTACGCCGGTGCTGCCGGATTCTTCATTTTCCGGATCAAAGATGCTGTGCAGCGGGCAGAAGGTTCCGGGATCAACCAGATAGTCGATGCGTTCCCAGACACTCATCTCGCCCCTTTCATGCATTGTTGGCAGTGGCACACCGACGTTTTTAATGCGTTCGACTTCCGCGTCGATCTGCTTCATGATGTCTTCGAGTTTTATGCAGTTTTCCTGCATGCTTTCGATCTGTTTGGCCGAGAGCGGTTTGCCCAGTGGATCCATTTTGTCAAAGTATTGTCTCATACATTCCCCCATATAGAACAAGGGGTGCATCCCCTTGTTCTTTTAGTGATCGGATAGTCCGACTATGCCCGGTTCGGGGCAAATCCCATTGCCGCATTGGCGACAATCATCGTGTGCATGTTAGAGGTGCCTTCCAGCGTCTCGAACTGCTTGGAGTCGCGCAGGAAGCGGCCGCAGGGATATTCATCGGAATAACCGAAGGAGCCGTAAAGCTTCATGCATTCATTGGCGTCATGCACAACGACTTTCGCGCCGTAGAGTTTGGACATCGATGTTTCCATGACATTGGGCAGGCCCTTGTCTTTGAGCCACGCCGCCTTATAAACCAGCGCCGCCAGCGTCTCATGCCCGCACTTCATGTCTGCGACCTGCTGCTGGATGAGCTGATATTTGCCGATTTGCTTTCCAAACTGACAGCGTTCCGTCGCGTATTTTGCCGAAGCGTCCAGGATTGCGCTGGAAAGACCCAGGGCACCCGCCGAACAGCCCAGACGCGTGGAGTTGAGTTGCGTCATGCACATCTGGAATCCTTTGTTGAGTTTCCCCAGTAACAGGCTCTTGGGCACTTTCACGTCTTCAAACGTCAGCTCCGCGGTATCGGACGCCCACAGGCCGACTTTCTCGTTAATTTTTTTACGGGCGATACCGGGAAGGCTATAGTCCATGATAAAACAACTCACACCGTTGGCGCCCGCATCTTTATCGGTCTTCACATAAAGCAGACCGTGATTACAGACGGTGCCGTTGGTGATCCACATTTTGTTGCCGTTGATCAGATAGTGGTCGCCCTTGTCGTCGGCGCGGCATTTCATCGAGGCGACGTCCGAGCCGATGTCCGTCTCAGTCATGGCGAAACTGCCGATATATTCACCACTGACAAACTTGGGAATGTAGTGCTGCTTTTGCTCTTCCGTTCCGAATTTCTGAATGGTGAGCGCGGGTCCCCAGCATTGCATGTTGAAGGCCATGCGCCAGGACGTGTGCACCTTAGCAATCTGTTCGATGGCCAGAGCGCCTTCCAGAAAGCCCATGCCGTTTCCGCCGTATTTTTCATCAATGGAAAAGCCAAAAAATCCAAGGTCGGCCATCTTCTGAAAAATTTCCTTGCGCCAGAAATGATTTTTTTCGTCTTCCTCGACGTGCGGCGCGATTTCTTTTTCGGCAAAACTTCGTGCCGTATCCTGTATCATTGTTTGTTCTTCCGTTAATGCAAAATCCATGTTCTTTATCCTCCCGACTTCAATTTATTTTCTTTCAATAACCATACATATCCCCTGGCCGCCGCCGCCGCAGATCGTCTCCAGGCCGAAACGCTTGTCGCCCCGCACCATTTCGTTAATCAGTGTGGTGAGCCGCATCGCACCGGTTGCGCCGATGGGATGCCCGAGCGAAATACCCGAACCGTTCACATTAACTTTCGCGTCCATCTGCTCGTCGGAAAGGCCGGAAAGTCGAGAGTCCGCCAGACACTGGACGGCAAACGCCTCCTGCACTTCGATCAGATCGATCTGATCAATTGTCGCGTTAATCTTTTTCAGTGCTTTTTCCACCGATGCCGGAACCGCGGGGTAGGTGAGTGTCGGGTCGGTGGCCGCCACCGCGCAGGAGCGGAAATAGGCCAGCGGTTTGACGCCCAGCTCCTTGGCTTTCTTTTCAGATGCCATCACAACCACTGCCGCGCCGTCATTTTCCGACGACGAATTGCCCGCTGTGCAGACGCCGTCTTTATAAACAGCTTTAAGCTTGGCCAGGCGTTCCAACGTGGTTTCGCGGCGCGGTCCTTCATCGGTTTTCAAATAAACGGTTTCACCGTTCTTATCTTTGCCGGTCGCGATCGGGACAATTTCATCGACAAACTTGCCCGCGTCCTGCGCCGCAATCGCCCGCTGATGAGAGCGCAGGGCCCAGCGGTCGGCTTCTTCCCGGGTGATTTTCTCTTTTTGGGCGGCGGTTTCCGCCCAGGTCATCATCGAACTTAGCTCGCCGTATCTTGCAATGGGCTGAGACATGACTCGTCCGCGCTGAAGCCTGTCATAAAAAGGAATTCCCCACATGGCCAGCGCGCCGTGTCCGCGTGGCATGAAGCCGTATTTTTCATGGCTTTTGCCGCCCAGTCCCCACTTGATGTCGCCGGGGATATAGAGTTCGCACTGGCTCATCGATTCCATGCCGCCTGCAATGATCAGATCAGCGTTGCCGGTTTGGATTTTCATGGCCCCGTAAAAAATGGCATCCAGCCCCGAACAGCAGCGCCGATCCAACATGATCCCCGGAACAGTATCCGGCCACCCTGCGTCGAGCACGGCCATGCGTGCGCCGTTGGCGCACTCGCCGTTCTGGTAGGCTGATCCCATGACGACATCATCAACCATCGCGGGATCAATTTTGGCCTTTTTAGCCGCTTCCTGCAAGACCAGGCTGGCCAGGCGGTAAACCGGAATATCCCTGAGCGCTCCTCCGTAAGCGCCGATCGGCGTTCTCGCACAACTGATAAAAACGACATTTTCCATATACATCTCCTTATTTTTTTTAACCACAAATTTTTACAATTTATACGGCTGATAGACCGGGTCGTACATCTTCGACTTGATGTAACCGGGTAAATTGGCCGGTTCCCTCATTGGGGTAAGTTTTCTGGCGAACACAACTTTTGCAACGGCCAGTGCGATGTTGGCCGAGACATCGCGGATGCGCGTCAGGGACGGAAAAATCCGTCCCTTTTCAAAATCCTCTCTCGATACCTGTTCATCCAGACATTTGGCTGCCGCGGAAAACATCTCGTCCGTCACGCGGGTTGCTTCCGAGGCCATCACGCCCAACCCGACGCCGGGGAAGATGTAAACATTGTTGGCCTGCCCCGGGATAAAGGTTTGCCCGTCCATCTCCACCTTGGGAAACGGACTGCCGCTGGCGAAGACGGCGCGCCCTTTTGTGTGGCGATAAGCATCTTCAGCCGTGCATTCCGCCTGGGATGTTGGGTTGGAAAGCGCAAAAACAATTGGACGCTCGTTTTGACGCGCCATCGCCGTTAAAATTTCCGGCGTAAAGGTTGCGGGTTGTCCCGACGCTCCGATGATGGCTGTAGGTCGGATGGCTTCGACCACCTCCAGAAGATTTCGATGGAAGGGAAAATCATGGGCAAAGCGCTGTTTGTGTTGGGCCAGGTCTGTTCGGCTGGAAACGACAAGGCCTTTGGAATCGATAAACCAGCAGCGGCCTATGGCCTCTTCTTCAGGAAGGCCCTGCTGGACCATCGCGGAAGCCACCAGGTTCCCGATACCAAGAGCTGCCTCGCCTGCGCCTAAAAATACAAGCCGCTGTTCGGTTATTTTGCCTTTGATCATGCGCAGGGCGGAATACAGTCCGGCCAGCGCGACACCGGCGGTGCCCTGGATGTCGTCGTCGAACATACAGTATTGATCGCGATACCTGGCGAGCAGGCGGAAGGCATTCTTGTTGCCGAAATCTTCCAGTTGAATCATGACGTTGGGGAATATCTCACTTGCCGCCGCCATAAATTCATCGATGAGCGCGTCATAATCTTCACCTTCCAGGCGCGGTTCCGGCAAACCGATGTATTGCGGATCACTCCACAGCTCGTTATTGTTTGTTCCGACATCGATCATAATCGGCAGGCATGCCGCAGGATCAATGCCCGCACAGGCCGTATAAAGCGACAATTTTCCGACGGGGATACCCATGCCATTGGAGCCGAGATCGCCCAGGCCCAGGATGCGTTCGCCGTCCGTTACCACGATCACACGGACATTCTTGTGGGGCCAGTTTTGCAAAACCTCTTTAATGCGGCCGCGATCGTACCGGGTAATGGATAACCCGCGGGGCCGGCGGTAAACATGACTGTATTCCTGGCACGCCAGGCCCACGGTCGGCGTGTAGACGATGGGACTGAGTTCCTCCAGGTTCTCGACGAGCGCTTTATAGAACAGCCGCTCATTGCGATCCTGTAAACCGATCAGATAAAGGTATCTTTCCAGGTTGTCGGGCTTGCGGCGGACGTTATTGATAACGTGTTGAACCTGTTGCTGCTGAGACGAGATGCGCGGCGGAAGCAGCCCGTGCAGGCCCAGCGCATCGCGTTCGGCGGCGGTAAAGGCCGTCCCCTTATTCAGACTCGGGTCGTGCAGCAATTCAACACCTCGCGGAAGTTTTCCAACACAGCCGTTATTCATTAACGCATAATCTCCTTTAATCCAGTTGTTGCGGGACGAGCGTCAATTCTCCGCAGCGAGCTCGCGAGGTGGTTGATTCTTTCATCATCCCTTTGCCGACGCGCTGGGCGGCACATCGTTTCCATATTTCGTCTGCAGATATTTTTCCATTGTTTGAGGGAATAATACCCATCCCAGCAGGTCTTCGTCCGTTCGCGCCAGGTGGCCGATCGTTTTTTTCGCTTCCTCGATTTCCGGCGGCAGTTCATCGGCCGGTCGCCCGGTGATCGGTGTCTGTCCACGTTTATAATTTTTGAGTATTTTTGCGGTCAGATCCTTATCAATCGGTGCGGGGGTTTTACCATACAATCCCAAAACGAGGTCCTTAAGCTGATTGGATATTCTGACATATCGTCCGAAAAGTACATTCAACACGGCCTGCGATCCGATGATTTGAGAGGCCGGCGTCACCAGAGGCGGATAGCCCATGTCTTTTCGTGTCTGAACCACTTCCGTGTAAATCTCGCTTAATCTATCCAATGCGTTCATTTCTTTGAGTTGGCTGGTTAGATTGGAAATCATCCCACCCGGAATCTGATGCGCAAGAACACCGTTATCAATGATGGAAAGCCTGTGATCCGCTAAAAGATGTTTATATTTGGGGGCGATGTTTTCCAGGTGTTCACTCAGCTCCAGAAGCTTGTATAAATTAATGCCTGAATCCTTGGGGGTTCCCTGGAGGGCCGCAACGATTGGTTCGCAGGCGGGCATCGATGTCCGGAGCGCAAAGGGCGCAAGACAGGTATCGATAATATCCACGCCGGCCTCGATTGCTTTTAAGTAGGACATGCTGCCCATCCCGCTGGTATAGTGGGTGTGCAAATGCAGAGGGACGGTAATTACCTTTTTTAATGCGGTGAAAAGATCAAATGCGTCATAAGGAGAAAGCAATCCGGCCATGTCTTTGATACAGATGCTATCCGCACCCATGCTTTCCAGTTCTTTGGCTTTTGCCACGTAAAAATCAAGCGTGTAGATTTCCCCGCCCAGCCGGCTTTCCGTCAGCGAATAACAAACCGTTCCTTCCAAGTGTTTGCCGTTGGTCTTAATTCTTTCCACGCAGGTTTCGATATTGCGGAAATCATTGAGCGCATCAAAACAGCGGAAAATATCAATTCCGATTTCACAGGATTTGTCCACAAAAGCGCGCACGACGTCGTCCGCGTAATGACGGTAGCCGACCAGATTTTGTCCGCGCAAAAGCATACTGAATGGCGTTTTCTTTGCATATTTCTTTAGAATCTTGGGCCGCAGCCAGGGATCTTCTTCAAGAAAGCGATGCATCGTATCAAACGTCGCTCCTCCCCATACCTCCATAGCCCAGAAACCGCAGTTATCCATCTCCTCGGCAATGGGGATCATGTCCTCCGTTTTCATTCTGGTTGCATAAATGGACTGATGACCGTCGCGAAACGTATTATCCTGAATTTTGATGGGTTGGGGCGGGCTTTCTTTTCTGTCTTTCATATATCCCTCCTAAATTCAAATTTATGTATTTCAGCCTATTTACTACAGCAAAGACCATACCATCAAGTTATTTATGATTATAAAATTCGTAATTGCACCCGGGAAGGCATTGGCTTGCAGTTCTTGATGATATCAATGTCATTGCGTTGGAAATATGATGATACGCCGCAATGGGCCTGCCAACATTATATTTGACAGAAGTGTATTGTTTATATACAATACGTTTCAAAAACGTATATTTTATAAACAATATCCATTGTACGCAACCATGACCGGAAATGACAATCAGAAAACAGATGGGGTAAAGCCCAAAGCCGGGAATCCGCAGAGCGTTGAAGAGGCCTTTCGAACGGAAAAGCTCGGAGCGGCTTTCGATGAGTTGATCGGCGCCAATATCGCTTTTCGCAAGGCTTTGGTCACGGCCCAGCGGGCGGCAAAATCGGATATTTCCGTTTTAATCATCGGTGAGAGCGGCACGGGCAAAGAAATCTTAGCGCGTGCCATTCATCAAACGAGCGACCGTAGGGATCAGCCGCTGGTGGATGTCAATTGTGCCGCCATTCCCGATTCGCTGATTGAAAGCGAGCTTTTCGGCTATGAAAAAGGCGCCTTTACCGGCGCGCGCACCGAGGGCCGCAAAGGCTATTTTGATGAAGCACATGAAGGGACGATCCTGCTCGATGAGATCGGCGATTCCTCCTTGTCCGTCCAGGCCAAGCTATTGCGTGTTTTGGAATCCGGTATTTTTAAAAGAGTCGGCGGAACGAAAAACATCAAAGTGAATGTGCGGATCATTTCTTCAACCAATCAGGATCTTGCCGGGCTTATCGAACTCAAAAAGTTTCGTGATGATCTTTTTTTTCGTCTGAATGCTTTTACAATTCAACTACCGCCGCTGCGTGAGCGCAGGGAAGATATCGGTCTTTTGATTGACTATTTTTTAAAACTCAATGGCGGCGGAGAGAAACATAAATACAGATTCTCGCCTGATGTTCTCAAGGTTCTTTATGCCTATCACTGGCCGGGCAATGTCCGGGAACTTAAGGGTGTCGTGAGCTACGCGGTGAACATGACGCAGTCGCCGGTCATTGATCCCGACTCTTTGCCTAATTTCCTTTTTGTGGGAAAGACCGCTCAGGATCGATTGGCTGTTCAGGCTGTCGGGGCGGCGCAGGTTTCCCGCAATCTCACGGAAGCGGTCAAATCTCTGGAACGCAAACTCATCGGTGAGGTTCTGGCCACGGCCCCTAATAAGTCGGAAGCTATTAAAACACTGGGGATCAGCAGGAGAACCTTCTATCTGAAATTGAAAGAATACGGTTTGGGCTGAACGTATCCGCTTGGGCTGGAACAACTTATGCATTGACTCAAAAGAAATTTTGTTTCGGGAAAGTAGAATTATGCCAAGCAGCGCGACGTCGGCTGTCAAAGCCATGAGAAAAAAAGACACGCAGGTCACCATTGTGGAAGTATCACCGAGAGACGGCCTGCCGGAAGTTTGTGAAGAGTTATCGACAGCCGATAAAATTAAATATATCAACAAATTGTCGGAGACGGGTCTTCGGAAAATTGAATGTGCATCTTTTTCGCATCCTCGTCTTTTGCCTCAGGGCTATGACGCGGAAAAACTCATAGAAGGCATTTCCAAAAAGCCGTACGTGACCTATGTGGGGCTTGTGCCGAATGAAATCGGCTGTCGCCGGGCGGTGATTACACAAATAGACGAAGTCCTGATCCTGCTTGCTGCGAGCGACACCTTCAACAAGCTGAACCTAGGTAGAACCCTCAAAGAAAGCCTCAATAAAATGCTTCCGGCCATTTTGGATACAGCGGTGAAAAATTCCCGCAGCGCCCGGGTTTATCTCATGACCGCCTTCGGCTGCCCTTACACGGGCAAAATCAGAGCCGAAGATGTCGCGCAGTTGTTGTTGAAGCTCAGTTATATGGGAGCATCCGAAATTGTGCTGGTCGATTCCACCGGTATGGCCAATCCCAAGGTGGTCAAATCGACGGTTCGCACTTTGATGGATTTGCAACTCGATATCAATCTGGCTGTTCATTTTCATAATACGCGTGGTGCAGCGATTGCCAACTGTGTGGCCGCCTATGAGGCGGGCATCCGCATTTTCGACACGTCGCTGGGCGGTATGAGTGCGACGCCTTACGGCGTGAGCGAACTGGACATTGGCTACTGGAATGTGCCGACGGAAGACCTGGTACATTTATTTGAAGAAATGGACATTAAAACGGGCATTGATCTGGAAAAGCTTCTGGATTGTGTCCTTCTGGCGGAAAAGATGGCTGGGATTCCCCTGCCCGGCCATCTTCTGAGAGCGAGGCCCGCGTCGCAGATTGCCGAAATCCCGCAGCATCTGAAGCGGCAACACATCATTGATCAATAAAAAAGCGGTTTAAAAACAGCTTTTTTTACGTGAGCTTCAAACTTTTAAAAAATAAGTGGATGGAACCCAGAGGTGTTTATTTTATATACACGCTACAGGTTCAGCCCTTTTTTGATCTTTTCGAGCATGATTTTTTCATCATAGTAAATTCATTAAAGTTCTGTTATTAAACACATACATATTTATCAAAAATCATAAAGCGAGAGTAAACATGCCGCAAGAAGACTTGAGTAAACTGAAAATCGATAAATCGGTCAAAAAAAGCGTTACGGCCGGCCGCAGAAAAAAACCATTCATTATTGCTGCACTGGTTATTTTGCTGATTGTTTGCGCCGTCCTGTATCGGCTCGGTGTGATCGCCCCGACTTCCACGGTGGATGTGACAACCGTTTCGCTGATTTATCCCGCGCAGTCTTTATCCGTGTTGAACGCCAGCGGTTACATTGTCGCCCAGCGCAAGGCGGCGGTGGCCTCTAAGATGACCGGCCGTTTAACGGCGTTAATGGTCGAAGAAGGCAGCCAGGTGCAAAAAGGACAAATTCTCGCACGAATGGAAAACGCCGATGTCACCGCCGTGAAAGGCCAGGGCACGGCCAATCTGGCCAACGCCAGGTCGATGCTCAAGCAGACCGCAGTGGAGCGGGATAATCTTGCGCAGGAACATGACCGCTACAAAAGGCTGATTGCCGGCGGTAATGTTTCTCAATCGGAATACGACCTGATTAATACCCGCTACCTGCGCTCGCAGGAAGCTGTGAAAGGGGCGCAGGCTGCGGTAGAATCAGCCTCCGCCGCTCTTTCGGGCGCCGAGGCGAACCTCGATTATACCTTAATCCGGGCGCCGTTTGACGGCGTGGTGCTGACTAAAAATGCCGATGTGGGCGATATCGTCACCCCGCTGGGAGCGTCATCCACGTCCAAAGCCGCCGTCGTCACACTGGCCGATATGGGTTCGCTGCACGTCGAAGTCGATGTGTCCGAAACCAGCATCACGTTGATTAAAGTCGGACAACCCTGCAATATTCAACTCGATGCTTTGTCTGACAAACGCTTCCGCGGCGTGGTGCACACCGTGGTGCCGACCGTTGATCGCGCCAAAGCGACGGTTCTGGTGAAAGTGCGGTTCATCGACAAAGACAAGCGGATGCTGCCGGACATGAGTGCGAAGGTGTCTTTTCTTTCCCGCGAACTCACGGGTGAAGAACTCAAGCCCAGGCTTGCCGTTAGTCAATCGGCGCTGCTCAGTGTCAAAGAAAAAAACATCGTTTATCTGATTTCAGATAATAAAGTGCGTGAGACGACCATATCGATCGGCGGCAAATTGGGAGATATGCAGGAGGTCACGGCAGGCCTGAAAGCGGGCGACCGCGTGGCGCTCAAACCCAAAGGGTTAAAAGATGGGGCTAAGATCAAGGTGGCGGAGAGGTAGCATAAGACTGAAGGCCGACCCCCTTGCAGGGGGCGCGAGGATGAAGGCTGAAGGTACCCCATTGTTCAGTCAAGTCTTTTTGACTCGACTGAATCTAATCATTACTGGATTCCGTGTCGCGCCTCACTTGCCTACCCTGCAGGGCACACGCGGCATGACAAAGAACGAATGATGACTGAACAAAAAAAACCGATTGTTGAAATTAAAAATATTTACAAGAGTTATCACCGGGCAAGCCTGGTGGTGCCGGTGTTGTATGATATCACCTTCGACATTGCCGAAGGGGAATTTCTGGCGCTGATGGGACCGTCCGGTTCCGGCAAGACCACGCTTTTGAATCTGATTGCGGGAATCGACAAAGTGGATGAAGGCACAATCCATGTCGGTGATGTCGATATCACCACACTTTCAGAAACGGAGCTGGCAGCCTGGCGCGCCAATTCCGTGGGATTCATTTTCCAATTCTATAATCTGATTCCCGTGCTCAAGGCCGTGGAAAATGTCGAGCTGCCGCTGCATCTGACCACGCTGCCCAAAAGTAAAAGACGTGAACATGCCGAAATGGCGCTTTCGCTGGTCGGCCTTGACCACCGGATGGATCACTATCCCGGTGAAATGTCCGGCGGTGAGCAGCAGCGCGTGGCCATCGCCCGCGCTATTGTCACCGACCCGACCATTCTGGTGGCCGATGAGCCGACGGGCGATCTGGATCGCGTCTCCGCCGAGGAAATCCTCTCCATGATGGAACGGCTCAACCGCGATATGGGCAAGACAATCATCATGGTCACGCATGATCCGCGCGCGGCTTCCCGCGCCTCCGTGATGCGCCATCTGGATAAGGGGTATCTCAACCATGATGCTGCTCAAAATCCTCTTTAGAAATGCCTTTCATAACAAGCTCAGGAGCTCGCTCACCATCCTGGGCATTGCCGTGGCCATCCTGGCCTTCGGCCTTTTGCGCACGGTGGTCAGTTCCTTTTACGCGGGTGTGGAAGCGGCTTCCGCTTCGCGCCTGGTCACGCGCAACGCCATTTCCATTATCTTTCCGTTGCCCATTTCCTATACGGAAAAAATCCGGCAGGTGGAAGGCGTCAAGATGGTTTCCTACGGCAACTGGTTTGGCGGCATTTATATTAATGAAAAAAACTTCTTTCCGAATTTTTGCGTGGAGCCTAGCACCTATTTTGCTCTGTATCCTGAATTTGTTCTGGAAGAAAGACAGAAAAAAGC
>CAIVDK010000109.1 GCA_903904655.1 uncultured delta proteobacterium
CACCGAAAAAACGGCGGGCGATATGGAGGATGCGGGCTTTCATGGACTCGGGGTCCTTACGGGCTTTTTCTAACGGTGTGGCCATGCTGTTGTTCCATTCATTGATTCCATCTTTTGATGGAAAAATAAATTAAAAAGTGGGACCTGTCAAGAAAAAGATGGTTGAGACAAAACTTTGGTCTGGACAAGATTGGGATGTGTTTGGAGAGGGTGGATTCAACTGGCAAGTGCACCAGTAAGAGGGACAAAACTGGGGTCAGAACAAAACTGGGGTCAGGTCTTGACGGCCTGTTGCCCAAATACCTTTTTTACAACCTTTCTGGTACAGAACTTACATATCCGTGTATAGCGAACAATGATTCTTTGCCAAAACGGTAAATAGCTTTCTGGATAGTTAAAAATAGAAAAGTTAAGCCCAAAGCAAGCTTTTGAGCGAAGGATAATGCGAATCCCTTCACTATACCACGCTCTTTCCCATAAGACAGAAGCACCATAATATTTTGTATAGCGGATGTGAGGTATTCCTGAATACGAACGCGCCATAGCCTTCGCCAACGGGCCCGCTTGAAACCATATCGCGTGGCACGGGCAAACGACCGTTCCATGAGATGCTGACGGGTATGAATGTCTTGTTTGGATGTTTGCGATTGAGCAGCATTTCGCATTTTGTCTAAATCATCCTGACGTCGATGCCGCTTGAGGGATCGGCCACTTTTTGATGCTGTGCATTGTTGAAGAAGATGACAGGCAAGGCAAACCTTAGTCGAACATTTATACTCAAAAGCATCTCGCTTCGGATTGTAGTTTCTTTTCTTTAAACGCTGCCCACCAGGACACAGGTAAGTATCGGTTTCGGGATCATACTGAAACGCTTCTTCACTAAAGATACCACGACGGCTTTCTCTTTCCTGCTGACTTCTTTTCAGGTCGGGGATATGTGCGTTTACTCCCAGATCGCAGCAAGTAAGATAATTATCAACCGTTCCGTACTTCGTATCCGCAACCACGGTTTCTGCTGTCTTATGTGTATTGTCCTGGTGCATACCCAGAAGTGTTGACAGAAGATGGGCTTCGTTGACTTCACCAGGGGTTACCTCAGTAGCAGTAATGATTTCCGCCTTGGCGTCAACACTGCGGTGTGCCTTGTATTGGAGCTTCGGCTTACCGGCTCCCTGGCTGGTTACAGAAGCATCCGGATCGGTGGCGGAGATATGGTTACGATTCGCCATCCCGGATTTCGGTTCATGGTCATCATCTTGTTTTTCTTTTTCTTCCAAGCGGGTTTCGAGTTCCTGAAAACCTTTGACAAGGTGTATTTTCAATGCTTCTTGATTGACCTTGACAATAGAGTTGTTGGAGGCGTCGGCTTGAACAAGGCTGGAATCCATAAAAAGCCTGGAGCCGTCCACGAGGCCCGCTTCAACGCACTGCCAAACAATCCTTTCAAAAAAATGCTGGAATGCCTCTACTCCCCAACGGGTGCGCGCTTTGCTCAGAACGCTGTGATTCGGAACCTCACTATCCAAGTCGTAATCCAAAAACCACAGCCAGTCCAAGCGCATCGGCAGGCTACTTATCAGTTCCCGTTCAGATCGCACATTGTATAAAATCAAAAGAAGCATCATCTTGAGAATAACGGGCGGTGGTACGGATACATTACCCCTTCCGCCATAACAGTCTTTGACTTCGCGGTAGATAAACTCAAAGTCAATATGCCCTCGAATCTTTCGCAAAATGGAATTGGCAGGAATGCGCTCTTCAAGGTTAAATGAATGATAAAAGAGTTTTGGTTGTGCATCAGGTTGGTAGCCCATCATGGCGGTTTCTCTCCAAGATTGTGTTGCTATTTTTATAACCGCTCTTTATAATCTTTGCAAAAGGTATTTGGGCAACAGGCCGTTGAAATATCAGTTTTCTTCCAGCGTCTTAATGACCTTGCTCACAGTCGTGTAATAAATCCCCAGATAATCGGCAATAGCCTTCAGCGTATAACCATGCTGGATATGCGCTCGATAGATTTGCTAATTCCTTTCCACTTTGTTTCTACCTTTTAAAAACAGGGCCGACAGTTGTGCGGTTGAAAGGGGCGAAATGATTGCGCGGGAGAATAACTACCGACTCATTCATTAACAATTTAATTTCTTAAGGGCGTCCCCAATGGCCTTCCAATCCATGGTAAATGACGCGAAATCTTGCTTTTTCGATTTGGTGTGCTATGTTGCAAGCCATGCAGCCAATAATCATTCCCCGAAAGGAACACCGGATCTCCCGGAAAAAGGTAAACCGGAATGTCCTCCAGACACTTTACCGACTCCGCGACAACGGTTTCATTGCTTATTTGATTGGGGGGTGTGTCCGTGACCTGCTCTTAGAGCGTACACCCAAAGACTTCGACATCGCAACAGACGCCAGACCCGGTCAGATCAAACGTCTCTTTCGCAATTGCCGTCTTGTCGGCCGCCGTTTCAGGCTGGCCCATCTACACTTTGCAGACGAAATCCTCGAAGTTTCCACGTTTCGGGCCGATGCCCTCTCTGATGAATCGGACATGGAGGGGCCGGTTCCCAATAACCACAAGCCCCGTCACCTCAAGGATGACTCCGGAATGGTGCTGCGTGACAATGTCTTTGGCACGCCGGAACAAGATGCCCTCCGCCGTGACTTTACGATCAATGCCCTTGCCTACAATATCGCAGACTATTCGGTCATTGACTACACGACCGGACTTGGCGACCTCCGCGAGGGGCTCATTCGCCCCATCGGCGACCCGGACGTACGATTTACGGAAGACCCGGTGCGTATGCTCCGCGCCGTTCGTTTTGCGGCATCCCATAATTTTGTCATCGAACCTGCAGCGTGGGAGACCCTCTGTGAGTTGTCCTCCACAATTTCCCGCGCGTCACCGGGAAGGCTCTATGAAGAGATTTTGAAACTCTTCCTGTTTGGCGCTGCGCGACCGGCTTTCGGTCTACTGCACATAAGCGGACTCCTTGCCGCCCTCTTTCCCGGGCTAAGTCTGTGGCTCAGCGGAAACACCCATCGTCTGAACATCATGAACACAAATCTTGGATACCTCGATCAACAATGCCAAATGGGCATTTCGCCATCCCCATCGCTTTTCTTTGCCGCATTCTTCGGTCACCTCCTGGAACAAACAGCGCTGGCAAGCCACCGGGATGGTATCCCCAACCGGTTGACACAGGATGCCGTGTGCACAGAGTTCATTGAAGAGTGCGCGAGGACCGTGAGCATTCCCGGAAGGGTCGTAAGCCAACTGCGCAGCATCCTCGCCATGCAGCACTTGCTTCACAGAGTGCCGCCGCGGCGCCCTTCTGTCATCGTCAAGAGACCTGAATTTACAGACGCCCTGGCATACATGCATCTAGAAGGGGAGTTGAAAGGGGAAAATCGATCCGCTCTGGCATGGTGGGATGCCTTTCTTTCAGAGAAGTCTTCTTCTATCATTACAGAAACGCCAACCGATGAAGCGCCGGCGAAACGACCCAGAAGGCGGAAACGCAGGCATCGCCCTGCTCTGCCAGCTACCGCAAGTCCCGGGGACACCAAGCAAGAAGCCCCTAAAATTGGGAAATAAAGGGGACGTTTGTACTAGCTCACTAATTCGGTAGCTTTTTGCAGGTTATCCCCGAACATCACGCAATGCCAGGGCGCGCTCAGGAGACCACGCCCTACGCACCGGCATTGGGCCGAGAGCAACACAGGGGGGACCAGAGGGCCGTTGTTAACTCATTAACTTTCTCATGCCACGACTATTAAATTGACTCTTATGGACCACTTCCGTTATACTTTTGTCCGTACCGCAGCCCTCAAAATATGGCAAAGGGGTAAAACCATGATTAGACCGTCAAAGAAAAAATCTCAGAATAAGTCAGAAAATCTCCCGTCCAGCAGGTATTTCCTGGACCTTGTCGCCTGCGCCTTGCTGGCATTGCTCTTCGCCGGATGCGCCACAACGGGACCCAACCGGATGATCTTCCATGGCGGCGACATCGTCACGATGAGCGATAAGCCCGCCGGCGCCGTGGAGGCCATATTTGTCGAAAACGGCAAAATCGTCGCGACGGGCACAAAAGACGAGATTTTGAAACACAGGATGGATGACACGCGGATCATCGATCTTCAGGGCAAAACCCTGATGCCGGGATTTATCGCCGTTCACACGCACCCGGATCTCAGCGCGTATCTGCACGGGTATGTCGATCTCAGCGGCTTTACGTATCGGACGAAAGAAGAGGTATGGGCAAAGTTTCGTCAAGCCGTCGCCCAAACCCCCAAAGGACACTGGATTTTCTGCAGGGGATTCGATCCGATGCTCGTTGCCGGACTTACGGCGCCGGACATCGGCTTTCTGGATGCCGTGGCTCCGGATCATCCCGTGCTCATCCTGGCCCAGAGCATACACTCGGCCTGGGCCAATACCCTGGCCTTTAAAAAAATGGGCGTCATGGCAACAACACCCGACCCGGCCCCCGGAAGCTACTTTGAAAAAGACGACAAGGGAAACCTAACCGGCTTTATTGCAGAAACCGCAGCCGTGAAGGTGATGTCCGAAGACGTGCTCAAGGTATTCGACATTAAGGACAACATTCTGAAAGTCAACGAAGAATACCTGGGCAACGGGTTCACCAGCATCACCACCCTGGGACTTATGAACGGCAAGGCCCTGATCCTTTATGAATATCTCTCCACCGGTCAACCGAAACTGATTTCCCGGGCGCTTGCTGCCGCAGGCCTTCTGCCCCGCAAAAAGCCCACCGTGCGGCATTTCATGTATCTTCTGCATTCAACGCCCGACCTGTTCCCGAAAACCGTTGAAAATGGAGACGACTTTTTCAAAATCAGCGGCATGAAAATCTGGTACGACGGCTCTCCCTACACCGGGTCCATGTATATCAGGGAGCCTTACCTGAATTCAGAACTGATGCTCAAGGGGCTCAAAATCCCCGCCAACCACTGCGGGCAAACCGTCATCGGCCGGCAGGATTTTTTCAATGCGGTCAAAAAGTATCATGAACTCGGCTGGCAGGTCAGCGTACACACCCAGGGCGACCGGTCCACAGAAGAAGTTCTGGAGGTTTTTGACAGGATACAGTCGGAATCAAAGGCTATGAATTTGCGGCACCGCATCGAACATGGCGTTCTCCTGCCCCCGGAACTTCTGGGAAAAATGAAACGGCTTGGAATCACCCCCAGCTTCCATATTAATCACCTGTACTATTACGGCAAAGCCCTGCGAGACGATATCCTGGGCGCAAAACGTGCTTCAAAAATGCTGCCGGTCGGGAGCACTGGGAAAGCGGGTCTGTATTATTCCTTGCATGCCGACGCCCCCATGTATCCGGAAGAGCCACTCAGCCTGCTTCAGACGGCGGTGACGCGAAAAACCCGCGAGGGCGAAATCATCGGGCCGCATGAAGCGATCTCCGTACCCGATGGATTGAAAGCGCTAACCATTTATGCCGCCTGGCAAATCAACATGGAGAAAAGAATAGGAAGCATCGAACCCGGCAAATATGCCGATCTGATCATCCTCGACCGCAACCCGCTCAAAGTGAATCACGACTCGCTTCGGGAAATCCGGGTGCTCAATACCTTTGTCAACGGCAACGAAGTCTGGAGCCGGGGAAGATAGGGAAGTAGAATACAGAGGGACGCTGCTAACTTATTCCTTGACGGGCTGGAAATGGGCGAATTCCAGTTCAAATGGGAACCAATCGGGACATCATATCATGTTCCAAAGTGGCCCTGATCATCTGACATGTTT
The DNA here is from genome assembly GCA_903904655.1 of uncultured delta proteobacterium. Taxonomy (GTDB): domain Bacteria; phylum Desulfobacterota; class Syntrophia; order Syntrophales; family Smithellaceae; genus UBA8904. The sequence continues at coordinate 5,786 of CAIVDK010000109.1, forward strand.
TCACCGCCTTTCCATTCGGGATCGTATGAATCGTTTTCCATCCTCTCTCCCTAGTTCATAGGTCTCCAGAAGACCGGTGGGATTGGTGTAATCCCATTTGGAAATGGTAATCGGCCGGGAAGGCTGTATGTAGGTGTGCTCCGGATTCGATGGAAGGGATTGATGGCGATAGCTGCGGGTTAAAAGGAAGAGCGTATTCCCGCCAACATCATCAATGGCCCGATAGGGCACGTTATCGATCAGTCCCCCGTCGAGCGCGACCGAGCCGTTCCAGTGAAGGACGGGCGTAAACGGCGGCGTGCAGGATGAAGCTAGAATCAGTTCGGCCAGCATCTCCGGCGTCGTACAGCTCCGGACGGACACGATTTCCGGTCGGAATCCGATTGCTATGGCCAGTCTCGGATGCAACGGGGCAAGAAGTGATTTCTCGATCTGGTAACACAGAAAGCCCAGAAGGATCGCCATGGTTGGTCGTGCCCATACCGGTGGACGGGTAAGCAAGACCCGGATGTCAGGTCCCTGGTGAAGGTTTTTCAAAGCATCAAAATCAAATACCGTAAGGAGTGTATTGCGGTACATATCCAGATGCGGAAACAGGGGAACGCCTTTGAACAGATTTTCAGGATAAAAATTCTTTGAATTGCGCCCCGTGATTTCCTGGAAATACGCCATGGCCGCCGAAGCATTGCCGGAAAAGACAAAACAGGCCATCGCTGCCCCAGCGCTGACGGCGCCAACCGCACGTGGCCCGTTTTTCAGAAAAGGGGCAACCTCTTGCCAAAATCCAACCTGCCAGGCGCAACGGGAGCCGCCGCCTGCAAAGACCACGGATGTAAAATCGGTACGATCCATTTCAATCCATCTTCCTGTATTTGTTTGTGACGTCGCCTTCGATGCCGAGGAGCACAGAGGGACGCTGTTAACTTATTGCCTGAATCTTGCGCGGACTGATAATAATATTCAGTGAACCGTCTGAGAGACCTGTTGTATAAAGGGATACGCCAATAACCCAAAAACAGCAGGAGGCACCCAGATGGTAAAAAAGCGAAATAAGGATAGCAGGAAAAGTTACGTCAGTAAACGATATAATGCAACCTGCGGGAGAGCCAGCAAAAGGAAACAGAGGGCGCTTAATTATCTTGATTAAAATGGTGAGTTAAGTATTATACCCCCTGTATCCGGCTAAAATTTTATGTTGACCGCGATTTGCACAACTACCGGGGCAAAAGCTCCTGGAATATATGAAACAAAAGAGAGGTATGATGATGAGCAATACGGTTTTAAAAGAGTTAACTGATGGTATCCTGTTATTGACATTGAACCGCCCCGAGAAGAAGAACTCGTTCAACGTCGAACAGTGGACGGCGTTTGCCGCAGAGCTGGATGCAGCCCGTGTAAACGATGATGTTAATGTAGTCGTCATTACCGGTGCAGGCAGTGATTTCTCGGCGGGCCAGGACTTGAGGGATGCCGGAGTTCCCGGCGCCCTGCAAGC
>CAIVDK010000110.1 GCA_903904655.1 uncultured delta proteobacterium
ACGTATTGAGGACAATTGGGTAAAGCAATGCCGATGCGGTCCCCTTTCTTCACGCCGATACGCTCAAGGGCGTTCGCCAAGCGCAATATTTGAGATCGCAACTGAGCAAATGTCAATTCCGTCCCGTAAAAATCCACCGCTGCTTTGTGGGGAAACTGGGCTGCTGCAATATGGACGATATTCTGGACGGGAAATCGCGGGTATCGAATGGTGGTGGGCACATTGTAGTCATAGTATTGATGCCAGGGTTTTGCTTCCAACAAACCGTTCCTCCTTATTCAATCTGATATAAGACGAAGGGCCCAACATGGTCGAACTCCCTGCCGGACCCTTCGTCTTGTTCATGTTGAAGATTTATTCACCCCATTCGCTCTTACCTTTACAGCGATCCAATTTCTGGTCCATCGGTGGGAGGACCTTGCTGGCCGGGACGAGCCATTCCGAACCAAGACTCGATGTGCCCTGGAACCAGTAATAAGGGGGAATCGACATGGAGAGCTTCTGTTCCGCAGGCGGTACGTATTCTCCAACTCTCAAAGGCTGGATGGTCTTGTGGTCGCAGGCCCGCATTTTCACAATTTTGCCGTTGGGGTACTGATAGACATCTCCCTCCCAGACCTTGATGATTTTTTCGGGGTCCAAACTCTTGGCCCGCTCGATGACGCTGAAGAGCCAGTAACCGCTCGCGCCGTATAAACCAATGCCGCCCGTCCCATGTTCATACAGTCGGGTGTCGAAAGGCGCCTTCCAGCCCTTTTTCCAACCATTGTTCCACGCCTTGTAAAACTTTACAAAGTCGGGATGACTCGTGAAGGCATTCGGCATATCATAGATATCGATGTTCATTAGATTTTTTGTCCCTTCCACGCCAACCGCATGGAGGAAATTGGGCTCATTCATGAAAAGGTTGGCAAACGGCAGGGTGATCCCCATCTGGCGGGCCTGCTTCAAAAGATTGGCGGCGTCCGGAATCCAGTCACCCGTAAAGACGACCTCAGCGCCGGAGGCCTTGATCTTTTCCAGGTAGGGTGCAAAGTCCGTGAGGAAGAGCTTGTGGTAATCTTCGCCAACAATCTGCGCCTCTGGGAAGTATTCCTTCAGGCCCGCCTTGAATGAATCGGCCATCCCGCGGCCAAAGGAATAGTCCTGACAGAGGATGTAGAATTTCTTTTCCTTTTTGCGGAGCTGTCCGTAGAAATAAGCCATGCCGCGGCCGATCTGATCGGTTGTCGGCGAGGGCATAAAAGAATAGCGCCCGAAATTCGTGGCATCCTGGAGCTCATCGGCCAGAGAGCCTTCATTCACAGAGATCACCTTGTATTTGTTGCCCACCTCGTTAATGATCTTCTGCAAGTTGCTGCCGGAAGTTCCCATCAGAACATGAACTTTCTCCTGAAGAACCATCCGTTCACAGATCTTCTTGCACTGATCCGGCTTGGACATGTGGTCGGCCTGGATAATCTCGATCAATCTCTTCTTGCCGTCTACCCAGATGCCCCCGCGCTTGTTGATGTCGTGGGCGGCAAACTGCAGCGGCATCATATGGATGGGTCCATTCTCGGCTGCCGGTCCGGAAAAGGTATTCACATAGGCAATCTTGATGGTGTCCCCTTTAACGGTTCCCTGCATGGCCGATGTCGTGGGATCGAAGTCGGACATGTCCGACATCTTTTTGGAATCAAACTTTGCGTTTGGCTTACCTATTTTGTCATCCAGTGCGGCTTTATTTGTTTTGTCTATCTTTTTTTCTTTTGCTGCTGAGGCTAAGGACGGACTGAAAATCATCAAGGTTAAAAGAAGCATACAACACATGAGAACGGTAACTCTTTTCCTGATCATTGTTTTCATTGTTCATCTCCCTCCATCTGGTTACATTAAAATTTACGATATCGTAAAATATGCGCATAAAACAACGTCAACTCTGTGAATAAAGTGGGCTATCGATAAACCACCTCCTCTTCCTGAGATTCCCACGCAAAACGAAGGCATAAAAGATTTGTAATGGTTGCTTTTATCTGCCAAATCATAAAAAACTTCAATCTATATTTTAATCTTAGCAAATCCCCTGACGTAGTCAGGGGTGGGGTGTGGGGGCGAAGGCCCCACACATTTAGCGAATCAACGTAGTTGATGAGCATGGGAATTTGCTGTAAAAGAAACTAAAGCAAGCGAGCGATTTCATAAGAACTTGCTTTCATTGGAAAGAAGAATAGATATATCGCAATTGTATGTCAAGGAAATATTGCCACAAACCAGGTGTATTCTGGGTCGCCGTAGATAATATCATTGAGTGGTTGGATTTGGAGATTGGCAGCGTCGTATCCCCGGATTGGCGGGTCATGGATTTTCAGCGGCGGCCTGTTTCAAATAATCCCCATCTGCCCACCAACCAATTTGATCTTTTCCATAGCCTGTGTCAGATCGTTGCGTGTGTGAGTCGCCATTAGAGTAATTCTCAATCTACTTGTTCCTGTGGCTACAACGGGTGGACGGACCGCCGAAATCTGGACGCCTTCGTCGAGCAGTTTGAGACTGAAGTGCAGCGTCTGCAAAGCGTCTCCGATGATGACCGGTATGATCGGAGTGATGCCGTCCATGACATGAAAGCCGGCCTCCTTCAGCTTCGCCCTGAACCATATGGCGTTTTCCATAAGCAATATTCTGGATGCTTTGTCTTCCTGTATAATCTCGATCGCCCTGACGGATACCGCAACCATCTGGGGAGAGAGCGCCGTCGAAAAGATAAAGCTTCTTGCGCTGTTTTTTAGATAATCGATCAGAAGCTGCTTGCCCGCCACAAAACCCCCTTCACCGGCCAGGGCCTTGCTCAGAGTACCCATCTGAATGTCAACAGCATCTTGGAGTCCGAAATAGTCCGACGTTCCACCTCCGTGAGACCCCAAAACCCCTGTTGCATGGGCGTCGTCCACCATGAGCAGGAGCCCGTAATGGTGTGCTACGTCCGCCAGTCCGGGAACAGGCGCAATGTCACCGTCCATACTGAACACGCCGTCGGTGACAATCAGACCCGGTGCGCCTTGATTCTCTTTTACTTTCCGTTCAAGATCCTGCACATCCGCGTGACTGTATACGATCGTCTTTGCGCCGCTCAACCGACATCCGTCGACAATGCTGGCATGATTCAGACTGTCGGAAAAAATAACCCAGTCTTTGTCCGTCAAGCCGGATATCGTTCCCACATTGGCCATATATCCCGTGTTGAAGACGATTGCTGCCTCAGTTTCCTTGAATCGCGCGATAGATTGTTCGAGGCGACGGTGAATATCATAACTGCCGGTTGCCAAACGGGAGCCGCCCGAGCCGACGCCGTACTGGTCGATAGCGTCTTTGGCAGCGGTTTTCAGCCGGTCGTCATTGCAAAGCCCCAGATAGTTGTTGGATGACAGCAGCAATATATCTTTGCCCCTGATCAGGATATGCGGCGCCTGTGCGGATTCCAAATAACGGAACTCCCGCAGCAGCCCCCGTTCATTGATAGCTCTGAGACCATCTTCGATTCTCTTCCAGGTCATGTTCACCTCATATTATGTTTATTAACGGTAATCATCCCATAAATTGACGCCTATTCGCAACGCAGACTCCGGCATCTTTTTTTAAGGTTGCATTCAGGGCTTTCCCTGCCAGGTTCGCCAAGTAAATCTCTATAATTTCACTATCATTGTCTTCACCATCAAAAAACAGGTTAACGACGGGTTTTTTGTATTCTTTCTGGATTACCTGAAATATTCCGGACGTAATGGCGCCCGGCATGCAGCCAAAAGGAGCACAATTTATCACTAAATCAACCCCGGTTTTAAAAAATTCGATGGCCCTACCCAGTGTAATGATCGCTTCACCACTAAAATCAATTGGTAAAAACCTGGCGCCTTCTTTGATTGTCTGCGCAATATCTGGTTCATGGCGTTTATCAAGGATTGGACTGACCTGCCGGGTCCAGAATACTTCATCATTATACAGATAACGATTTTTTAAAAAATTGCCTATCCTGATTATTTTATTGTTTTTTTTGTATCTATTTTGAAACGATTCGATGTAAGTTGTATACTGAATCCACTCAGAAATGGGCGCCAACCAGACCTCACCCCCTGCTTTTTCAATCCTGCGGACAAGATCCTTATTGATAAAGCGATTGTTTCTGACATAAATCTCACCGACGATACCCACAAGCGGTTTTTGAGTCTTTCTAATGGGTATGGCAAGAAACTCATCCCGTGCAATTTTCATCACTTTCTTTATGCTGATTCCATGTTCAAACGCATCAACCAGTTTAGCGATATGTTTATGATAAATTTCTTCTGTCTGACCTTCTGTTACCTCATAAGGCTTAATACGACAGCGCATTTTAAAAAGGATATCACCTATAACAAGCCCCAACCACATCGTGCGGTGAGTTTTATCATCAACTTGATAGCTGTCCTCACTGGTGAATGATACAATCGGAACATCGTTCCATCCCATTCTATTTAAAACGATTCTATCCAATAAGCAATATTGGCCAAAGCGGCATGGGCCACATGATGTTGGCATGAACAATGCGTGTTTGCTGTGATCTCCGCCCTCTTCTTGTACTTTTGCAATAAACGCCCCAATTGTTGCAGGGTATGGTGTACACTCACCTCCACGGGTCAGGGCTCGGCCAAGCAAAAATGAATGATAGTTTTCACCCGGCAATGCTTTTGCTTTTTTCCCGGTATTACGGAAGATTGCAGCAACTAGTTCAGGATGTGCCTCGCCCATTGGCGGTAGCCATAAGGTTCTATCCTTGAGAGCATCCTGTGATGGGTCAGGAAGATCAAATTTATATCTTGGAACTTGTTTTATTCTATTCACTGCCAGAACATCGGCAAAAGCTTCAAGACGTGTAAGATATCCTGCATCAGCACCATGCTCATCCAGCTCCAGCATCAACATGGGTTTTTCTCCCATAATTTCTTCTACATATGTCTGGATGAATGAATCCGGACCGCAGCCAAAGTTATTAAAATACACTGCAAAAAGATTGGGGGTACGTGCAATGATCTGTGAAGCCTCCAGAATCTTTCTGCCGTAATCCCAGAACATGTTTTTGAATTCTTTACCTAAATCCTCCTCATCAATGTTTAAAAATTCAAGTGGTAAAACATTAAAGCCAAGGTTTGCAATTTTTTCCGGCAAGGAAAGATTGGCGCCTGGATCAAAAACATTATAGGGCCGACCAAGAACTACAATGGTGGGTTTGTCGGACTGATTGACTTCTTTTATTGCTTGTCTTCCGGCTTCTTTTATCGCTATTTCAAACAATTCTTTTGTTTTCCAAGCCACATCCCATGCTTTACCAATATCCTTTTTGCTTCTTCTCAATTTTCCCCCGAGATCTGTAAAAAGTCTATCAACGGATGTGTTTGTATCCCAGCAAAAATCTATTGTGGCGGTGATAAGTCGATCCACATCCAGATCATTCATTTGAATTGCTGAACGTATCAGCGCAGGCAGAGCCATATTGTATGGGCAGAAGTAAGCCCGGCTTGTCTTTTGCTTTGCCTCTTCAGCACTGATACTGAAAGGCACAAATACACGATCAGCCTTTTGAATGTCTAACAGGTATCTGATGTGACCATGTGCGAGTTTTACTGGGTGACAATAATCGGCACCCACCCAATCCGTAGCCAGTATATTTATCTGCTGATCTGTTTTTTTCGAAAGTTCAAGCCTGTACCCAAGCGCTGCAAAAAAACTTCTCCAGAAAGGATAGAAGCTATAACTCAGCAAAGCGCGGGGGAAATAGATAATCGGCGCATTGCTGGGGAGCAGGGCTTCCCCGCCAATTGTTTTCCAGATGTTTTCACGCTGTTTAAAAAATCTGAATTCCTCATTTTTTCTAACGTTGCGATCTTCACTATCCCTGCCGCAAAGATATCCCCAGCTTTGCTTTTCATCATTACCATCGATTTGTGCATAGATAATGCTACAATTATTGGAACATAGTTCACATGGCTCTGATGTGAGGTTAACGGTTTTTTCAGAAAAGGAAAGACCGATAAATCTTGTGCGCTGATTGTTTTTTTCCAGTTCCTGTTTGGTTAACAAGGCAACTCCCCAGCTTCCCATGACATGGCAATAGCG
>CAIVDK010000111.1 GCA_903904655.1 uncultured delta proteobacterium
ACACCATGATTTCAGTGGGTTGAAAGTTCTGTTCGGCATCGACCTGCAGATAGAGGAAGGGGAGCGTCATGCCGTTATCGGGCCGAACGGCGCGGGCAAGACGACGTTGTTCAATACCATAACAGGCACGTACCATCCGAGTAAAGGAAAGGTATTTTTTAAAGGGAATGATATCACGGGTTACAAGCCGCATAAGCTGGCCCGCATCGGGATGGGACGCTCATTTCAGATCACCAGTACGTTTACCAGATTGACAGCTTTCCAGAACATCCGGCTTGCGATACTGGCCAAACACGGCATTCGTTTTAATCTGTTCCGGAATGTTGATAAAATGAAAGACATCACCCTCGAGACGGAAAAGATGCTGGAGCGGGTGAACCTGCTCAATGAACGCGATGTACCTGCGAGTATGCTTTCATACGGCAAATCCCGCGCTCTGGAGATCAGCATGGCCATGGCGACGGATCCGGAATTGATCTTGCTGGATGAGTTTGCAGCGGGTATGTCGCGGGATGAGACCCATAATGCCGTGGCACTGATCCGGAAGATGACGGAAGGGAAAACCGTGGTCATCATTGAGCATGATATGGATGTAGTGTTTTCTCTGGCAGATCGGATTACTGTTCTGCACTATGGCAAGATTCTGGCGACAGGGAAGCCTGACGATATCCGTGATAATCAGGACGTGAAGGACGCATATCTGGGCGATCTTCAAGTCTGAGAAGCCCTATACGACAACATAACAATATGAGGTGAGCAAACATGCTACTGGAAGTCAAAGATCTGAATACATTCTATGGCGAGAGCCATGTTTTACAGGGGCTATCCCTGAATGTTGCCCAAGGGGAGCTGGTTGCCCTGCTGGGACGCAACGGCATGGGGAAGAGTACAACCCTGAAAACCATCATGGGATTAGTCAAGTCAAAATCCGGGCACGTGATTTTCGAAGGGACAGACATTACCAGTTTGCCCCCGTACAAGGCGGCCCAGGCCGGTATCGGTTACGTTCCTGAAGAGCGACGCATCTTCCCCGACCTTTCCGTTTACGACAATCTGCTTCTGGGCATCAAGGGTGGAAAGATCAAAAATCCCAACGATCCCAATGTCTGGACCATCGACCGCATCTATAGCCATTTTCCAAAGCTGAAGGAGCGTTGCAACCAACAGGGGCGGTTTCTATCCGGCGGAGAGCAGCAGATGCTTTCCATCGGGCGTTCACTGATGGGTAATCCCAGGTTGCTTTTGGTGGATGAACCGACGGAGGGTCTGGCGCCGATTATGGTTCAGGAAGTGCGCAATGTCCTGGAAGAGATCAACAAGAAGGCCGGGGTTTCCATCCTGCTGGTAGAGCACAATCTGAAGGTGGCTCTCTCGCTCGCCCATCGCGTCTATCTGATGGGGAAGGCTCACATTGGCTATCAGGGAACCGTGGAAGAACTCCGGAACAGCCAAGATGTCCGTGCAAAATATCTGGAAGTCTAAGATGATATTAATTTAAGTCAGGAGGCATAGATGGTGGATGTAAACAGTAAGGTCATGAGTGCCAAAGAAGCGATCAACAAGTTCGTCCACGACGGTGAAGCACTGGTGATCGGCAATTATACCGTGGGAAGCTGCGCTGAACTTGTGTATGAGGTTATTCGGCAGGGCAGGAAAGGTTTGACCCTGTATTCTCAATCGGGCATTTTCGATGTGGAGACCATTGTCGGAGCCGGTTGCGTGGATCGTCTGGTAACGACATATTGTCTGCGGGCCGGGGGCAGGAAGGGTGGCTCGGCTGTGGAGCGGGGGTTGAATGCGGGTACACTGGAAATTGAGGACTATACGAATTTTCAGTACAATGCGCGCCTGATGGCGGGGATGCACGGCTTTTCCTATATCCAGGTTCTGGAAGGCGCCATGGTCACGGATCTCTTCCACAAAAGAAGTTTTATGGGTGAAGACAAATTCCGTGTCATTAAGTGCCCCTACACCGGCAAAGATCATTTGACGGTGCCGGCGGCCAATCCCGACGTCTGTATCGTTCATGTGCAACGCTGCGACAAATTCGGAAATGCCCAGTACTGGGGTGCTTTGGGCAGCGTAGCCGCGGCCGCTCTGGCGAGCAAGCGGATTGTCGTTTCCTGTGAGGAGATTGTGGAGCACGACGTCATCCAATCGAGTCCTCATCTCACCCTGATTCCCGCTTATCGCGTCGATGCAGTGGTGGAGGTTCCCTGGGGAGCAAATCCGACGGAAGTGCTGGGTTATTATAACATGGACCAGTTTATGTACGGCCTGTTCATGATGGCCGACGGGACGGCGGACGGTCTGAAGGCCTGGATGGACGAATGGGTTTTTGGCTGTGAGAACCGCGCGGCTTACATTGATCATTATATCCAGAAATTCGGCAGCAAGGTGTTGGATGGAATTCGGGCCAAGGCATTTTATTCGGCGCCGGCCAATTATGGATCGGCCTTTACCTCGCGTTGGGACCGGGACGGTAAGGAACGAAATATGGGGATGACGCTCCCTGAGTTTGAGCAAACGTTGAAGGAAAGGGGGAAGCTCTATGAGTAAACCATATACACTACAAGAACTTTTAGTAATTGCCGTTGCAAAAGAAATTCACGACCATGAAAATGTCATTTTGGGCGTTGGTCTGCCCACGACGGCCGGGGCGGTGGCCAAGGCCCTGTATGCCCCCCATGCGACGCTGATGATGGAGTCGGGGATCATTGATTTCGAGCCGCTTCTCCCCTTGAATCACATTGCTGATGCCCATTCCTGCAGGGGTTTTTCCTATGCGACGGATCTCTTTTCCGCCTTTACGATGACTTATCGTGGTTTTGTCGATGTCTGCTTCCTTGGCGTGGGGCAGGTGGATAAACACGGGAATCTGAACACCACCGCCATCGGGGATTATTATAAGCCGACGATGAGACTTCCGGGATCGGGCGGCGCTGCCGATTTCATCTCTTATGCCAAAAGAACGGTGCTCACGATGTTGGGAGGAAGTTTCGTCAACAAGCTGGATTATTTTACCTCTCCCGGCTATCTGGATGGCGGGGACAGTCGTGATAAATCGGGTTTATTCCCGAAGGGCACAGGTCCGACGATGCTGCTTTCCACGAAAGGGTTGTTCCGGTTCGATCCGGTGACAAAAGAGATGTATCTGGCCCAGATCCATCCCCGGGTCACGGTTGAAGATGTGAAGAAGGATGTACCGTGGGATTTGAAAATCGCTTCCGATCTGTCGGAGACGCCTCGCCCAACGGATGAGGAAATTGATTTTATCAGGTGCTTTGCCCCGGCCATGTCGGCGGGCAGGGAACTGTCGATGGAGTTGACCATCGTGAACATGATGAAAATGCTCAAGGCTTAGTTTGAAAAACATAGAGAACAGACAGGGTATTGATTACAGAGAATGCAAAAAGCGAAGTGGGGAAGGTGATTGGTCAGGGCAGTTATCTTCAATGTGTCAATCATGCGTAAATTTGATCATCATGAGGTGGTCTTTTTGCGGAGTTGAAAATTGTCATACTTGAGGAGGGGAATTAAAATGAAAAGCTTTCGGAAGAGTTTAGCAATTCTTATGGGTATTTTTCTGCTTTTTGCTATGGCGGTATATAGCCCGTCTCCAGCCATGGCCGAGAAAGTAGAAAAAAAGGTCCAGAAAGCCAAAGCGGCCACTAAATCGGATGCAGGTGAAACATGGTCCAAACCCAACGCGGCCTTTGATGCCAACAAAATGGGCGATATGTCCGGTTGGGATCCGGCCAAATGGGTGAATCCCGAGGGTGACACCATTAAAGTCGCGGTTTTCTGGCCTCATTCAGGTCCCGCGGCGGCAAATGGAGAACTCGGTTGGGCTTGTGTAAGTTTTGCCGCCCATGACATTAATCAGCGGGGCGGCATCTTTGTGGACGGTAAGAAGAAAAAGATTGCCTTGTTCAGAGCGGACAGCATGTCCAAACAGGATCAGGCAAAGAAGATATGCGAACGCATGATCCTTCAGGAGGGGGTTCATGCCATTATCGGCACCTCGGGGAGCAATCTGATGAAGGTCGCCAACGAGGTGGCCAACCGCTACAAGGTCATCTCCCAGAATATCGGCGCCCTCTCCGATGAACTCCAGGACGCGACGAATTTCGGTCGATACTCCTTCATGAGTTCCGATACAACCTATTCAATTGGTCGGGGCATGGCCTACTACTACGGCCAGATCCGGAAGAAAGAAAAGAAATTCTATATCCTCTGTCAGGATTACTCATTCGGTCGGGACATGGCGGAAGGCTTCAAGATGGGTCTTAAGGAATACTACCCTGAAGCGCAAATCGTGGGAGAAGATTACCATAAGCTTTTCATCACGGATTTTGCCCCTTATCTCGAGAAAATCAAGGCCTCTGGCGCAGAGGTCGTCTATACGGGAGACTGGATCCCCGATGCAGCGAACCTCCTGAAACAGGCTCGTCAGATGGGCATCATGATGCCGTTTGCGAACCTTTTCATCGATAACCCGGACTTCCTGGTGGAGATTGGTGTGGAGGGAACAAAAAATTTGGTCAACATCAAGCACTTTGACAAGGCCGGTCCGGCCTTCACAAATCCCGGCATGATCAAGTATTACAAGGCATGGAACGATGCCTGGAAGAAATGGGATTCCAAGCCCTACAAGACCCCCATCTATAAACATCCTATGGGAACACTCGGCCATTGGACACTTCAGACCTACTGGCTCTTCAGCGTCATGGAAAGGGCAAAAAGCACTAATGCCGAGAAGATTATTAAGGTTTGGGAAGGGGATACCTATCAGTATCCCAACGGACGTCTTGTCAAGATGCGGGCCTGTGATCACAAGGCAATTCAGGGTTTCCGGGTAGCCGAGTTTGTAGAACCGGCCCGGCAGAAAGCATCGTTTAATATGCCGCCTTACAACTGGTACAGCGAAGCATCGAACGTAGGTGATTTGACTTGGGAAATACCGGCAGAAAAGGTGTTGCCCGTGATGGATCCGAAACTGGATCGGTGTGTAGGCAAGAATGCCTGGGGAAATTAGCAAACAGATGATGATCGCTCTCAATACACGCGATCTCCATTTTTAAAAGAAGCACGGAAGAAGAACCTCGCCTTCGGGTGGGGTTCTTCTTCCCGGTAGCACACCTCTTTTAGAGTGGGCAACCCATCGAGATAAGCCTCGTGGCTAAAGTTCACATTGGCCTGAAAATCCGGCTGGAGGAACGCCCAGGGCTTGCAGCAGCCTTGCCCAGTAATTGACTTGCGCGGCGGTGGAAGCCAGAATCACGATTTCTCGCTCGCAAAAATTTTCCTTCAGTTTATCAACGAAGCCTTGCCCAAACAACAATGGCGTGCGGGAAATTAAAACGGCATACTCCATGGCGATGATTTCGCGCACTGAAAATGTTCCCACCACTGCAAGCTCAATCCCTCCTTGCAAAGCCGCCAGTTCTTCGGGTGTGATTCCAAATTGATCATAATCGTAAGAATTCATATCGATGCAAAAAGGACAGGCGACGGAAAATGAAGTTCGCAGACGGACCAGTTTGAGAATCCGTTTGTCCAGGTTTAAATCTTTGTGTGCAACCAGGGATTCCATGATGCCGGAGCTGATGGCTACTTTGGGGTACCAGGACAGGAGCTTTGCCGGCAAAAGGTCGCGGCCGGTAACTATTTTAGAAATCCAGATGCCAATCTTAAGATAAAAGGGAATGGACTCAGGTGGGTCGATAAAGGCTTTCATTATTAACTCCCTGTAAGATTAAACCACGGTTATTTCATCACCGACGGTAATCATACCATCCGATAAAACACGGACGAAAATGCCTTCTTTGGGCATGACGCAATCGCCGACGGCATGATAGATCGCGCAGGGTGCCAGGCACGTTTTTCCGATTTGCGTGACTTCCAGAAGCACATCATGGCCGACTTTAATTTTGGTGCCCAAAGGCAATGTGTAAAGTTCGATGCCTTGTGTGGTCAGGTTTTCGGCAAAGTCACCGTAATGGACGTTTAACCCCTTCTGACGGATTTTTTCAATACTTTCAGAGGCCAGTAAACTGATCTGGCGAATGGCCATGCCAATATGAGCATCGTTCTCCAATCCCTGTTCGGTCAGGGCGCGGCAGGCCGTGATGTTATGCTTTTTCTCGCCTTTATTCTCGCTGGTATTGACGGACAGTATTTTAGCCATAATTAATTCCTTACCGCGACGGCTTCAATTTCTAGCGGCGCGCCTTTGGGTAGAGCGGAAACTTCCACGGTCGAGCGTGCGGGCGGCTCACTGGGGAAAAAACCGGCGTAAATCTCATTGACTGCAGCGAAGTCGCCCATGTTTTTTAAAAAGATGGTTGTCTTGATAATATTTTTCAGGGACAAGCCGTTTTCTTCAAGGAGGGTCTGAATATTTGCTAAAACCTGACGGGCGGCCGGCTTAATATCCATGACGATTTCGCCGGTAGCCGGATTGAGCGGCAATTGTCCCGATAAGAAAATAAAGCCGCCTGCCTCCAGGGCCGTGGAGTATGGTCCCAAAACGGGCAGCTTAGACGAGGTTAAAATTTTCTTGTCCATATGTTTTCCATTTCTTTTTAATCCCGCTTAAGCGGGACGAACGTTAATTCTCCGCGGCGAGCTCGCGATATAATGACGTTCATTTCATGCCTCGACAGCGAGCTCGCGAGGTGGTTGATTCAGGGTCGGGC
>CAIVDK010000112.1 GCA_903904655.1 uncultured delta proteobacterium
AAGATGACGTTTAATGTGTTTTCCTCTCCGATTGGTTATGAGGGCCCTTTGCGCCATGATGACGAGTCGCTGCGGCGCACCCGGAAGGTGATGATTGCGCTTTTGAACCAATACCCTCAAAATATTCTTTTCTCCGTTTATAATGCTGTGGCGCATACCAGCGGGAAAGGGCTGCACGATCTCTACAATTGTTCCTATCCCCGCTGCAATCCCTCGCAGGACATTGGTCTGGGAAGGTCTTTTCGGCAATATCGCACAGATCTGAATTGGGATCGGTCTGTTGCCTGCTGCGTACCGGATACCGATTGTCCGGATTGCCGTCATTATGCCGCCGGTTCCGCGGTGGTCACGGCGCGCCTGTATCGTCATGTGAAAAGTCTTGAAGCCTTTAAATCCTGGCTCGATTATGTCGATACCTATTTAGCGGTTTGGGTGATGGGATATGAAAAGGGAGAAAATCTCTGCGGCGACGAGATCGAGCCGCCGGTGGTCGCTGTTCGTTGAAAGAAACTTGCGGCGATGATGGCTGGTATCAAGAAGGTTAGAATAAATGAATACAATTAGTTCTCTGCTGAATGAAGACTGGCATGAGCGTTATCGACGGATTGCCAATCTTAATATCCGCAGTTCCATATATGATTTGACCAACCGTTGCAATCTGCGCTGTAAGGGCTGTTTCTTTTTTTCCTCCGGTGAACATATCGTGACGGAAGAGATGGATATTAAAAAGTGGGAACATTTTATCGATAAGGAAAAAGCCCGCGGGGTTAATCTGGCGATTCTGATCGGCGGCGAGCCGACGTTGTGCATGGATCGCCTGGAGGCCTTCTACAAGCGGCTGCCCACTTACTGCGCGACCAACGGCCTGATTAAAGTGTCTCGGGATAAATTCCCCGATATGATGGTGGGCATTTCTCTGTGGGGCGGCGGCGAAGACGAAAAAGTCCTGAGAGGGAAAGACACCTTTGCCGTCTCCAGCAAAAATTACGAAGGCGACCCTTACACCTACTATCTTTATACCGTCACGCCCAGACAAGTGGGGAAAATCGAGCCGGTTATTAAGCGCATTGTTGATGTCGGTTTGAAGGTGCATCTTCAACTTCTTTCCAACGATGAGAGCGTGGATGGATTTTACTGGCGGCAGGGCGAACTCGATGACCTGCGCTTTGAGATGGATGAGATGCTGGATCATTATCCGCAAACCATCATTTCCAGCAAATATTATCATGAAGTGATCACCACCGGGATGATGTTGGGGCGGCGATTTGGCTGGCAGGAATGCCCGTCTGTCACTGAATCCCTGGATACCCGAAAACCACCGGTTCGCCGGCTGATTCATTTTTACCGTTGGGCCGCCGACTTAAAGACCATCCACCGGTGTTGCACATCCGCCACACGTGACTGTTCCACCTGCAAAGACGGTGCGGCACACATGAGCTGGATCATGGTCAACAAACGCGAACACATGAATACCACACGGGATATGCAAAACTGGATTGAAGTTTATGAAATGTTCGCCAAACTCTATCGTTTGATACCGTGGTGAGGTAGTTGTGTCCGAAAAAACAGTCATATTAGGCTATGATGCCGTTTCTTCTTTAGGGACGGATTTGGAAACACAGTGGCAACGAGCCGTCCGGGGTGAATGCGGCATCGGGCCGTTGACCCGGTTTCCGCTCACCGCTGATTTCCCCGTGCGCGTGGCCGGTCAGGTTGATGACGTGGATATCAAACCTTATCCGTTTTTACAACCGCGGGAAATGGCGCACTGGACGTCACCTATTTTTAAATATGCGCTTCTGGTGGTTCACCGGGCAATGAAACGCAGCGGTATTGACATAACGCCCGCTATCGCGCCGCGCGTGGCCATTACGTTCAGTTCTGCTGTCGGCGGACTGGATGCAATATTGAAAGCGGACCGCCAGATCATTGCTGAAAATAAAATGCCGCATCCCTTTGCCAACCCCAATTCCTGCATCAACATGGTGGGCGGCAAGGTTTCCATTCTGACCGGCGCGACCGGTCCCATCAGCGCCACCATCACCGCCTGTGCCACCGGCGTGACATCCATGATTATCGGCGATATGATGCTCAAACAGAATTTGGCGGATGTGGTAATTGCCGGCGCGGTCGATTTTCCTTTAGTCGAACCTATTTTAGCCGGTTTTACCACCATGAACGGCGCATATCGTCCGAAAGAAGGTCAGGACGCAGAAGCGCCGGAAAAACTCAGTCGGCCTTTTTCCATAAACCGCAGAGGTTTTGTAGTTTCCGAAGGGGCCGGTTGCATTATTATCGCAAAGGAAGAATTTGCGCGGGCGCATGGACTTGAAGTAAAAATTGAAATGACCGGCCAGGCCATGACATCGGATGCCAGCCATTTTGTGGCGCCGAATCTGTCGACCGTGCAAAGATGCATCGAACTGGCGATGGCTGCTGCCTGCTTGCAGCCGCAGGATATTGATGCCGTCAACGCGCACGCGACATCGACCAAAATCGGGGATAAAGTGGAGGCGGATGCGCTGTCCAATATCTTCGGCAAAAAGGTTCCTCCGGTATCAGGCAACAAATCACAACTGGGTCACGCGATGGGCGCGTCATCCGCTATAGAGACCATTCTGGCCATGGAGGGGATGCGTAAGGACACCCTGCTTCCGACGATCAATTATGTTGATGACCCCGCAATTCAGATCGATTGTGTTCCTGAAGGCGCCCGGATATTACAACAGGAATTTGTATTGAAAAATGCTTTTGGCTTCGGCGGTTGTAATTCCTGTTTGATTTTGCGCCGAATAGCTTAGGAGCCGTTAAGAAATAACCACCCATGCGGGTGGCAAGACTGTTACAATTCTATCCATTACGTTACGGCCCCTTATGCCGGTTATGATATCAAAATGTTACAGTTATTATTGAACGACGGCTTAATAGATATAAGGTCACTACTGTCCCAACGTTTTGATTGGGAGATAATGTAAGCTATAGAGAACAATGGATAAAAGCAATAAAAAGTTATTTATCGATTTGAAATATTTTTCTTCAGGGTGCCATAGTCTCG
>CAIVDK010000113.1 GCA_903904655.1 uncultured delta proteobacterium
ATGGAGGCAGTCAGACGGACTTCCTTGAAGTTAATGAGATAGGGCTCGTCAATTGTGAGAGGTGAGAACATAACACTCACGATGCACACCTGTGAGCCATCGGCAGCCAAAGTGATAGCGCGCCCGACATTGGCCTTCACCCCGGAACATTCAAAAGCCTTGTCAAACCCACCAGGAACAATTGCCATAACCTGCTGAGACAAATCATTTTGGCCCGGATCGAATACATGGTCGGCCCCGTAGCCCAGGGCAATATATCTCTTTGCCTTCACCGGCTCGAAAAGCACAATTGGGCCGTAGCCAAGAATTTTGAGAATTCTGACGGCACTAAGACCGATAGGGCCGCCTCCCATAACCAGGGCAGAACCGGTCTTGTCTCCCGTGCAATTAATTGCATGTAAGGCAGATGCAAAGGTCTCCGCCAGAGCTGCATTGCGGGAATCTACTCCTGCGGGAATGGGAATAAGCATCTGCGGATAGACTTTGACGTACTCGGCAAAGCCACCGGGCAGGTCACCTATTCCCGCAGTTCGCCGCTGAACACGGCACAGGTGCTGCTTGCCATTGATACAGTTGGCACAGTGACCGCAGTAAGTGGGACGAATACATACTTTCGTGCCCACAGGAGGGCATTTGGCGGCTGAACCTTGCTCAACCACGACAGCGCTGATCTCATGGCCCAGAATATAGCCATCGGCTACAAGCCCGCCTGCGACCAGCGAATGATCAGAACCACAAAAACCCGTATTGGCTACCCTGACCAACACTTCGTCTGCCGCCAGCCTGTAATCGGGAACCTCCTCATAGACCAGCCCTCTGCCTTTTCTAAATACAACAGCTTTCATAATTTCCCCTTGTTCTTTCCTTTCACCCTTCAGCTTTCACATTCCAGGGTTACCTTTTCCACCTTTTTCAGATCTTTTTCGTAAAAGAAGGAGCCGGCAAAAAACAGCAAGGCCGACACCACGAGGAAAATGGGCAAAATCGTCATTGCCACCTTGATGCCATAGGCATCGGAAAAGGCCCCGATCACAATCGGACCCAGGGACGCTCCCAGAATATTCTGAACGATGACGCAAACCGAGTAGGAGATTGCCCGAAGCCCGGCATGGACAGTCTCCTGCGTGGCGGTGATGGCCGCTGCGACAAACCCTACGCCCAATATCCCATAGAGAAGAAGCGCCATATATTGAGCCTTCCCCTCAAGGAAAGAAAAAGCGACAAACACCACGACGGAACTCAGGGCAACCATAATCGCAGGAAACAGCAGTCGTGAACTTGGCCGCTTTTTAAACCACACATCGGCCAACCATCCCCCCAAAGGGAGGCCAATGACGGCCAGCATCAGGATACCACCAGTTTTCATACCCGCCTCACCCAAAGGTATGCCTTCCAAGCGGTGATAATAGGTGGGAAGCCAGGTGGTGATAGCATTGTTGGTAAAGACGCACCCGATAAACCCGAGATAGGTAAAAATCAGGGATGGGGTGCGGATAAACGAGCGAAAGATGTCCATCTTGCTCATCTTGACCTTAGAGGATTTCACGGTTTGGACAAGATCAACGGTTTTATAATCTTTAACGAAGAAAAAAAGAAGAGCTATCAATGCGCCGGGGATGGCCACCAATCCAAAGGCGTGGCGCCAGCCCCAATGCTGGGCCACAAATCCGCCGACACCGATACCAATAGCGATACCAAGGGGAATAGACATATTCCAGAGCCCCATCATGCGGGAACGTTTTTCCGGGGGAAACAGACCTGAGAGCATAGCTGTGCCGGCGGGGGCATATCCTGCCTCGCCGATGCCGATAGCGGATCTGGTCATAAGCAACTGGGGGAAGGTTTTGGTGAAAGCGCAAGCCAGCGTGGCCATGCTCCAGATAAGCGCCATGATGCCGATTGTCTTTTTACGGCTCCAGCGGTCTACGAGGATCGAGACGGGAAATACAAAGACAACAATGGACCAGTAAACCACCGACACAAGCAGACCGGATTGGGTGTCCGTAAGCCCATATTCAAGTTTAATGTAAGGCATCAGCGATGTCACGATCATTCGATCGACATAAT
>CAIVDK010000114.1 GCA_903904655.1 uncultured delta proteobacterium
GCCAACCGATGGCTTAATTGAGGAAGCATTCCGCCTTTTATGGTCCATCCGCCTGTAAGCAGCGTGTTTTCTATCGGCAGCCAGAGTTCCCTGTAGTCGTACGACAGTTTTTTTACATCGATTGCAAAGTTGCCATCCTTGTCAAGGGTCACTGATGGTACGATGTCGGTCGATATTTCAGCAAAAATGCCTACTGCATAATTCATGGAAAAATCGAAGCGGTTTGTCGATAGAGACCATCTCCAGTCTTTTTCCGTCATCAGAAAATGTGCTTCGTGTTTTTTCTCATCAAAGGTAAGAACCACGACCCGCTTCTTCCCCATTTGACCGCCTGATACGATTTGGAAATATTTGATCGTGGACGACCATGTTATGGCGACCTTGCCATCATCTGACCGAAAAACATCAAAAAGGGCTTTCCCGTCAAAGGTTCTCTTAAAAGAGCGTTCCAGTTTATCTATCAATTCCGTTTTGCTGATGGAAGCAACCCCCGGATCCGGCTTCCAGACAATAAAATAATCCTGCAGGAAGAAAAATGACATGACCCAGATGAATGCGTATCCGGCCGCAGCGATGGCCGTCCCGAGGGGATGCAGATTCATCAAGGAACGCAGGTCGAATTTAAACAGGAATACGGCAATCACCACAATAAGCGGCACGACCGCAATTACCGCGAAGAAAGAAAAAACGAAGGCTAGCAGTTTGCCAAACATTTGTTCACATCCTCCATAGCGGAAGAATATTAAGAATGTCCTCTACTTCCTTACGTGCGGCCCAGCATGGACTGGACCTCATAATAAACCGCGATTATCTGGTTGATCAGTGCGAAAACACAGACACTGAAAAACATTTTGGCCGCTTCACGATAGTCGGGCCAAACCAGTTGCAGATGCGCGTCATATAGCTGCGCGCCCGAGCCTGCGCGTTCCAGTATTTCTACAATAGATATGCCGATTAGAAAGGATGCAAAAAAGAGAACTCCCTGCGTGACTGCACTTAAAATCGATTCTTGAGTGGTGTTGAAAATAAGCCGGGAGATGATCGGAACAAAATAAAGGAGAAATAAAGTGCCGAATTGAAAGCCCATGCCGTACCAGATGCCGGCAAGCATGCCGAGCGGCATCAAAATGAGCAGAATAACCAGACCCACAAGAAGAAGAACCATCAGTGGGCCACCTCCGGCCATTTCTTTGCCGCGGTCCAGAAGGAAAAGCCAGCGTTCTTTGCCCGCGACCATCATCAGCATGAAAACCAGTGGAATAGTTGCAAGGCAGGCAAACATCAGCATGCGCGTATATTCCGAATTCAGCCCGGGACGAATCATATGCTTGATGATATTGACGATAAAATATCCTGAAATGCAGAAATTTACAGCGGCAATAATTCGATTCATGAGGCGTTCCCCGTCAACGTTAAAAAACCGTGTGGGATAGGATTTTGCCACAGGAGCAGTTTTACGGTCAAGATTTATTTCATTAATACCATTTTTCTTTAGTAATGAGCTTATTATTGCAAGTCGGGCAATGCGTGTTGCCAGAGATAAGGGAGATGTAAAAAAAGATGAGGAAGGTATAGAGAGCGCACGGGTCCTGGGGCAAAAGATCGCCTGGATGGTGAAGAAGCTCTATGACTGAAACCGGTGTGTTTCAACCACGGAACCACCTCGATTGACGTTGCGAACATCAATAGGCGTTCACGCAATCGATAACCTCTTGTTTCGCCATTTTTCCAATGCCGCATCAGTAAACAGGCCAGTTCGTATTGGTAATGGGGTTAAAAGCATTACATCCGGAATAATAGGCACTCCTGTAGAGAGTCTGCTTTGCATGATTCGTGACCAGTTCCGGAAAAAGTTGCGTCAAAGAATCGCTTAAAAAACCCTGCATCAAATACGCTAAGCAAAAAGTATAATAGCTATTGAACTTTTCCGGCCTTGTGGCGAGGTCATAGTTCAGGGACCTGTAATTGGTGGGTCGCATTGTATCGCGAGCAAATGTAAAGACCTTAAAGGCCGGGTCATTGCCGGAGCGCGGACTTATGCCGGGTGTTATGTCAAGAACATCCGAAGACAACATGATACGATATTCGTCCATATGCGTATGCCCGGCAAGCGTGAGCTTTATCATGTCCGGATATTTTGCAAGTATTTGCAGAAAACTTGCCTGATAATCCGGGACCCACATCATCTGGGCACTGGTAAGGTGACCGTTGTTGTCGACCAGTCGGGCCGTTTGATAAATATCTGCGCCGGGTGGGACATGCATTAAGAGCCATACGTTTTTGCCGGCTGTCCTGGCCTGGGCGAGTTTCACATCGAACCAGGCAAGTTGGGCGGCTGCGGCGCTGCTGGTCTCCATAAATAAGATGGTATTGAGTCCTATCACCATCAAATTTGTTCCGGGCGGCTCGGCAAAGTAGTATCCGCCGGCCAGGTAGGTATCAAGAAACGCCTGATGATCGACGGTGCCATTCAGGCATTTTGAATAAAATAGTTCCGCCGTATTGGATAGAAAACTGTTTTCCACCACGTTGTCCGTATAGGAGTCGTTATTTCCTAAAGTGAACATGATGGGAAGGTCTGAGGCAGACGACTTCAGTTGATTGATAAAAAAGGCAATGGTCTTATCGGCAAAGGCCTGCATGGCTGAGACGTCCTGACTCCCATGAAGAGAGTAAAACGTTTGCGAAAAATGATGCACAAGAATGTCGCCGGTAAAAATAATGAACGGAGAGCCTCCCATGTTCTGCCTTATGCTTGCGAGGGCAAGCACAAACAAAGGGTGGTTGGTATCGTTACCCCATGCCGAAGGTGCTGTTATTTGCGACGTCTTGAAAATACCCTCCCACTCGCTGACATCAGCGGCGACAAGGGCCGGAAAAAGAGACGGGTCATAAAAGGGATCGAAATGAACATCCGAGACAACAACCACAGGAAAGTTGTTGTTGGTGTTGTTATTGGTCTTGCCACCGCATGATGCCAGCACCATCAGAACAAAAACCAGGAACAGCAACCTTACAGCCTTAATATTATTCAGATTCATAATTCACCGCTCATTACCCAGGTACTTGTTAACTCTGTTTTGAGCATTTGCACGCAGATTTTAGTGTTACTTACCAGTGTCTTCTCCTTTACGAACCCGTCGTTCACTTCTTTTCACCGAAATGGTCAAGCTGCGGGAGGTTGCTCAAAGCTCAATCAACCAGCTCGCGAGCAAGCTCGCGGAGAATTGACGCTTGTCCCGCAACAGCGAAATTAAAAACCATGCGTCTGCAGCCAAGTGACCATATCAGCACTCAATTTCTTGTACAGCGTTGCATTGTACGAGGCAGTGTACGGGACGCCCGGTGCAACGCCATAGATGATCGTCGGGTCCGTGTAGGTATAGTTGGGAACGAGGAGGGTGCCTCCTTGTGGCCGGGTCGGATCCATGCTGGGGAGTAATATATCAACAGGGGCGGTACCAATCGAGGCAGCATTCGGATTATTTAATCGTAAATTATTCTGGACTATTTGCTGGGCCGCAATCGCATATTTACGCGATGTCGCTGCGGGTGTACCGGCTGCGACCGCCGGGTCAACGTTGATCGTCTTGATCGCTATGGTATAGTCACTGTTGAGGTAGATTTCAAACGTGCGGAACTGCTGAGGGAAATCACGTAACGATGAGGTTTCCACCTGCCAGAAACCGTATTCAGGATGGGCCGCATCTGTTGAAGCGAAAGCCTTAACGGTATTGAAGTGACGATGCCCGGCGATCCACATGAGAAGATTCGGATATTTTTGAAGTTCCGTAATCAGTCCCGCCAGGGTTACAGCATTATCAGGCGTAGATATAGAACTCTCCCACCAACTGCCGGGGACGGCGACTCTGTCACCAAGCCACCATTCGGTCTCGTCACCAATCTTGACGACGGCGATGGGGATATGCGCCGCGATGATCATGAGTTGATTATTAGCCTGACCAGCCGCAAGTTCCGCCTTCAGCCATGCCCACCGGTTAGCGTCAAGATACCCATGGCCGTGAATATCTTTAGAACCGTCGTCTTCTCTTTGGGTATCGTCAAGCACGATAACTTTGATCGGTATGTTCGATTTCGGCAGGAAACTATAACAGGCAAAACCACTCTGCTGGACGGGATTGACCAGGTTAAAACCGTGACCGACCGGCGTGGTCGTTGTGTTGAAAAATTGGCTTATCCATTCTGTTCTCAGAAGCGAGCGACGATCAGGATCGGCTGCAACCGTCGGGGGAGGATTTTGCGGGGCAAGGCCCGTGTGGATAATGTTACCTAAAGGAGTTGAGCCATCGATTAGGCCTTGATAGTACAATGTTCCCGTCTTCATGTTGTCCAGGTTGAACATGACAGGAAAGGTGCCCGCTATGGTGGGGTCAAGAAAATCAGCGACAGCCCAGACATTACGGCTGAGGTATGAATCCCGGATACCAAGAGCCGGGTTGGCATCAACAGGGAAAGAACCGATGTAGAAATGATCGTGGTTGCCAAGAGTCTGATACCAGGGGATTGTTTTATCCAGTCCTGCGGCCTTGTATGGCTTCTGATAGTCGATGGCGCCGGCGCCAAGATGATCGCCGGAGCTGGGGGTGATGACCTTGCCGTCAATGACGTCGATATACCAGCGAAGCTCGTTGTAAGAAGTATTGTTGCAAGTGTCACCCAGGGAGATGCCAAAATCAAAAGGATTTGCTTTGTTATCTTTGTTGTGCAGGGCGTTTGCCGTCTGAATGGCGGCGTCGAGGACATGGGTTGTGTACATCATGACCGGCGAGTAGATGGACGTGTTTGTCCCTGACCATGTTGGATTTAACTGCTGGAGGTAAATCATCTGGTTTGGCGCTTCCTTGTCAGTGATATGGATATCGGTTATGGCAAAGAAATTCAAAAGTTTTGCTCTGGGAGGAAGCGCTGGAACGACATACCCAGCCGGCATGATGCCAAATGTTGCTGAATCGGTGCGCGGCATTACCGGGAGAGCTGCTCCGAATGTCCAGCTACCGTAGCCTAATGAATCATAGGTAGAAACCTGGGAAAGCCGATTTGTATCAGGTACGAAGCTCATAGAAAACGAAAGCATCCTCTCGTCCGTTTTTTGAACATCGGACGAAATCGGGTAGCTCTGGATTCCGTTACCGCCATCGCTACTTGAACATCCTGATAAAGAGAAAACCAGCATGCCCATTATAAAGATCAGGCAGAACTTTTTGTACTCAAAAAATGATTTCATAAGAATTTCTCCTTCGTTTTTTATAACATATTGTTTTTATTTTAGATTCCTAATATAAAAGGAACTTTTTCTTAGTCACGGGCTTACTCTTTTTACCGGTTCGTGCATACAACAGGAATCATTTGTTAATATTTTTTGTTCAACTCGCACAATGGAATCAATCGGGGAATAATGAAAAATATGAAAATTAGATAGGTTTTTTATGCGTGCATAAATACGTTACTCCCAAACACCCTAAAGTCAATCATTATTTGTTTAATCCGAAAATCTGGCGGCGATTTCCCGCGCCGGGCGGAGATGTGATCCCGGTGCGCTTTCAGTTTCAGGTGATTGCGGACGAGGCCCTGACAATGGCCGGGCTGAAGGGTTTGGTAATGTAATCGACGGCCCCAGCGCCAGGCCGTGCGCCTCATCGACACTTTCGCTCGGGCAAGTGATAAGATGATCGGGATGTCCCAAAAAGCCGGATCATCCTTCCGGTTGCGGCAGACCCTGCGCCATAACCTCCGGAACGACCGGAACGGAAAGAACAACCGTAAAGACACTCCCCTTACCGGGTGTACTTTCTGCCCGGATTGTTCCCCCCATGAGCTCGACCAATTGCCTGCTGATCGCAAGCCCCAGACCGGTTCCCCCGAAACGACGGGTTGTTGACTCGTCGGCC
>CAIVDK010000115.1 GCA_903904655.1 uncultured delta proteobacterium
CCGTATTGAAAAACCGTAAACTCATTTTCACAGTACGGGCAAACACCGGTATCTTCCATTCGTTCCTCCTTTCCATATTACCTATGAGATTCTCAAGGTGATCATTCCCAATTTTGAACTATGCAGGAAGTTTCAGCCTTCCATCTTATAGCCTTTCTCTTGGAATAGTTTCAAGCAGGCAGCCACGACCTTGGGGTCGTACTTAGAGCCGCTATGGGATGATATTTCTTCCAGGGCCTCATGGATAGGAAAGGCCTTCCTCCAACTCCTGTGGCTCGTTAAATCTTCCATGGCAACGGCAACCGCCAGGATACGGGCCTCGATGAGGATCTCTTCTCCCTTGATCCCCTGGGGAAATCCCGATCCATCAAGACACTCACGATGCTGGAGAACGATATAGGCAATCGGCCAGATACATTCGATCTTTTTCAGGGTGTCATAAGCAGCCTCGGGATAGGCCTGATAAATGGTCAGCTTCATCCCCTCCAGACGTTCGCCTTCCCGGAGAATGTCGGCGGGTATATTGACCATCCCGATGTCATAGATGCGTGAAGCCAGCTCGATCCCTTCTACTTGAAAGTCCGTCAAGCCGATTTCCCGGGCAATGGCGGATGCAAGTTGCGATACCCGCTTGTGATGGCCTTCCGTGTAGGGACCCCTCAGTTCAATTGTCTCTGCGATCGCCTCGATCGTCCCCTTCATGGAGCCGTATATCCTGGCGTGGTTCTTCTTCAAGCTGATGTCTGCATTATGCCTGTGCAGGGCCAATTCAATGACCACATTAAGCTGCCTTCTATCCACCGGTTTCAGAACATACCCGGAAGGCCCGGTGAGTTTTGCCCGACCGAGCGTCTTCTTGTCCGCATAAGCGGTCAGATAGACAATCGGTATGTCTTCGATCGCTTTGATCTTTTCGGCCGCCTTGATACCGTCTATCTTCCCGTCCAGGACAATATCCATCAGCACCAGATCGGGATGGAGTTGTAAGGCCTTCTCGACGGCCTCTTCGCCCGAATATGCGATAGCAACCACATTGTATCCGATATCCGCCAGTTGTCTGGCAATGTCATCGGCAATGATTCCCTCGTCCTCAACAACCATAATGTTAGTCTGATCCATTTTGCCACTCCCTTTCGTTTTTTGCGAAAAATGTAATGGTCCACGTCGTTCCGGAATCAACCTGCATATCGATCTTGCCGCTCAGCTGCCTCACCAGGATATTCACCAGCCGCAGTCCCATGGATTTTACCTTCGTTAAATCAAGCGGCTCCGGAAATCCGATTCCGTTATCCTGAACCGTGATCGTCACCCGATTGTCTTCCAAGCGCATCCGAATATGGATCGTCCCTTCCTTCTTTTCCGGAAAGGCATGTTTCAGGGCATTGGAGACCAGTTCGTTCAGGATCAGGCCGCAGGGGATCGAATTATCTATGCCCAGGCTTACCCCACCGACATCCATAGTGATTTCCACCGGGAACTCGGCCCCTCCGTAAGACTGGATGATGTTGCCGATCAAATCCTGGATGAAGCGGCCAAAATCAATCCTCGTCAGATCTTGAAACTCATAGAGCTGTGCATGGATCATGGCCATCGCCCTCACCCGGTCTATGCTTTCCTGGAAGGCTTCTCTGGCTTTGTCATTCTGCAAATAGGAGGACTGCGTATTGAGAAGGCTCGCCACGATTTGCAGGTTGTTTTTCACCCGGTGGTGGATCTCCTTGAGCATCGTCTCCTTTTCCAGAAGGGATGCCGCTATCGTATTCTCCGCCTGCTTTTGGGCGGTGATGTCCCAGTTCGTGCCGATCATTCGCAAGGGTTTACCGGCGGCATCTCTCTGCACAACGGCGAGGGCTCGTATATTGCGGATGGTTCCTTCCGGCCAGAGAACACGGAACTCCGTGTCGAATTCCTTTTCTCCGCGCAACGCTAATTGTGTTTCATGATCCCCTCGCTGTCTGTCTTCCGGGTGTACTCTTGCCAGCCAGGCATCCAAAGCGCCGCTGAAATTATCCGGCGCAGCCCCGTAGAGGAAATACATCTGGTCATCCCATACCAGGTTGTTACTGACGACGTCGTAGTCCCAGATGCCAACACCACCCGCACGTGCTGCCAGCAGGAGACGGTCGTTCATTCGCCGCAGCTCAACAGTCAGTTTTGCCGCTATACGTTGCGCTCGGACACGGGTGGCCAGCAAAGATCGGATCAGGGCGAACAGCAGTAATGCGATAAAAATGCCGCCGGCCAAAGTGAGCCATACGCTTATGTAGGCCACCGTGAAGATCCCGTCGTCGACTTGTCCAAAGCTCAGTGTCCAGATTTGACCATGGAAATCAATCCAGCTCTGTCGAGTGAAGCGCTCTTCACTCCAGTTTTTCCTACCCAACCCAGGATGATTTTCATAGAGCAGACTTTGGGGCGAAGGGCGCACGCCATCAAAAATCTGAATGTGAATTTTATTTTCTTTCCCCAGATTTTGTCTGCTAATAATTCCCTGCACCAAGTCGTTCATCCGGTAGGGACTGTAAACCCAGCCATAGATTGCGGCGCGGCGCTGTTCAACCGTTTTGACGGGCATGCCTTTTTGGTAAACCGGGACATACATCAAGGTGCCGGCCTGAATTTCCTTGTCGGTTTCCTGAACCAGAACGACTTTGCCGGAGAGCGCAGGAGCATTCATATCCCGCGCCCGCTCCATGGCTGCGCGGCGCACCGGTTCCGAGAACATGTCATAGCCGAAGGCCCGGAGGTTACGATCGGCAAACGGTTCCAGATAAATGATGGAGGAATAGACTTCCCGATCACCATCCGGCCTCAATTTGTACTCCGGAAAGCCTTCACGCCGTATTCCCTGAATGTGCCGGGTTAGTCGTTCACGCGGGATCAGAAGCGAGAAACCAACGCCCTGAATACCGGGGAGCTGCATTTCAAATTCCTGCTGTCGGGTAAAAATACGCCACACATCGCGTGTGACCTCTTTGGTTGCGTCAAAAAGCGCTGCTCCACTCCGCAGAATGCGAGCATGGTCATTGAGCCTTTCACTAATTTTATTTTTAATCTCGTCGCACTGAGAGATGAATACTTGCTCCATAAGCGTTTCCACATTTGATTTTATGTACAGGGTCGCCGCTGCGACAATCATCAGAACGCCCACCAGTATCATGTAGGATTTTTTATCCATTGTTACCTAAAATCCATTTGTTCATGTTGCGCCGTTACTGTTCTGGCTCAATCTGCAAGATTCAACCAGCCTCACGCTCGCCCACCATTTCAGGTGATTTTTCTGCAAGCTGAAAACCTTTCTCCCGAAATAATCTCAGGCAGGCGTCTGCCACAGTCTTGTCGTAAAAGATCCCGCTGTTTTTCTCGATTTCATCCAGAGCTGCGTCAATGCCCATGGTCGCGCGATAGGGTCGGTGAGACGCCATGGATTCCACCACGTCGGCCACGGCGAGAATGCGGGCCTCCATGAGAATTTCATCCCCCTTCAGATTTCTGGGATAGCCCGAACCGTCCGTTCGTTCATGATGCTGATAGACGATCTCTGCCAGGGGCCAGGGGGATTCCACCTCTTTCAGTATCTCGTACCCTTGTCGGGCATGTTCTTTGATCAGGGAAAACTCGATTTCATGCAGTTTTCCCGGTTTGGCCAAAATCTCCGCAGGGATCGATAATTTGCCGATATCATGGATGGAACCGGCCATGAAGATGCCCTCGATCTTTTCCGCGGGCAGTTCCATCTCCGTGGCAATGGCACGGGCAAGATCCGCCGACCGGAACTGGTGACCGGCGGTACAGGGATCTCTCGTTTCCACAGCCGACGCCATAACCTGAATGGTCGTACTCACCGCCTTCCGGAGATTTACAAGGGTATTCTTAATACTTTCAGCATCTTGACGTCGCGACAGGGCAATGGCCAGGCTATCGGCCATTCTTTCAAAATGGGCAATCTGAGCGAGGGTGAAACGGTCGGGACGGTGATCGTTGAATTGCAGTAACCCGAAAACCTGATCACTGATGCGCAACGGAATCAGTGCCACCGATTTATACCCCTCGCTACTACACCGCCAGCGGGTGCGCGCCTGGCGGTCGGCTTCCGTGGTACTGGCAAACAAGGCAGTGGTGTTGTTGGACCAGAAGCTCCCATGGGCGGTGAAGAACGGCTTGGCGGGATCGAACCGGCCGCACAGGATATGGCCGCACATGCACTTGAGGACAGGTTTGCCTGTGTCGTTACGCAGAATATTTCCGTCCAGGTCGTACGCGCAGATGTGATTTTCCGCTTGAACAAACGTGGCCGGAAAGCCACTGGTCTGGTAATATGGATAGTCGTCCCCGGCGCGCAGGCGGATACCGACGGCCTCGCACCCCGACCAGTCTTGCAGGGAAGCGGTCAGGTCCGACATGCGCTCACAGAAATCGCCCGGCGTGTCAACCAGCAGAGTCAAGCGCTCCGTCAAATCACGCTCGTCCTCCTGAGACTTGCGCTCGGTGATGTCGCTTATCACGACATGGTACACGGATGCGCCTGCGGCGTCCAACACGGCGATGGCTTCCAGATGCGCCCAGAATAGCGTCCCGTCCTTTCTCACCATCCGCAGTTCGCAAGCCTGCTGTTCAGAGGCTTGCCCGAGCTTGTCAAATGTCGCATGGCGCTCGAAGAGTTGCTTGCGGTACAGGTAGTAGATGTCCTGGTCTTCTTTGAGGATGAACCG
>CAIVDK010000116.1 GCA_903904655.1 uncultured delta proteobacterium
GACGCCATGGAAATCCTCGTAGTAGGAACGCAAACCCTTTAATATATCGATTGTTTCCGCTATAGTGGGCTCGAATATTTCTATCTTCTGGAACCGTCTGGAAAGGGCGCGGTCTTTCTCGAAATAGTTTTTGTATTCCTCGTACGTGCTGGCGCCGATGCAGCGCAGTCTGCCGGAATTAAGCACCGGCTTCAATATATTCGAGGCATCCATCGAACCGCCGCTTGTGGCTCCCGCTCCAACGATCGTATGAATCTCGTCGATGAAGAGTATGCAGCCGGGAATCTTCTCGAGTTCCCTGATAGCGGCCTTCAGTCGCGCCTCGAAATCGCCCCTGTATTTTGTGCCCGCCAGCAGCGCCCCCATGTCGAGCGAGTAAATGATCGTATTCTTGAGATGCTCAGGAACGGAGCCGTTGTGAATATTCAGCGCAAGGCCCTCTGCAAGGGCAGTCTTGCCGACGCCCGGTTCGCCGACGAACACGATATTGTTTTTCCGTCGCCTGCAGAGCACCTGTATGGTGCGTTTCAGCTCGTCTGCGCGGCCTATCAGCGGGTCTATCTCTCCGGCGGCAGCTTTTTCAATCAGATTAACGGTGTAAAGTTTCAGGGGGTCTTTTGACACGGGCCGGTTCGGCTCTGTTTTGCCGGGGTCTGGTTCGCGCATCGGTTCTTCAAGCGGCAATTTGCTTTGTTCGTCCCCAGCATAGTCGGAGCTGCTATGGGATATGTAATTCAGCACATCAAGACGTGAGATGCCTTCCTGCTCCAGGAAATGCACGGCAAAGGAATCGGGCTCACCATAAAGTGCCGCAAGTAGGTCGCCTGCCTCGACTTCCGCCTTTTCAGCTGATTGGACATGGGCGATGGCCCTCTGAATAACTCTCTGGAACGCGAAGGCAGGTACAGGGTCTGAGCTCTTGTCCTGAGGCAGCACGGGCATGTTCTTTGCGAAGAATGCCTCGACGGAATCCTTTATTCTGCCGACATCGCCGCCACAGCCTGTTATGATATCGATCCCGAGTTCGTCATGGATGAGCGCAAACAGGATATGCTCGGCGGTAAGATATTCGTGCCGACGGTTCTTTGCGTCTTTGAAAGTCGCATCCAGCACCAGGCTCAGTTCTTTATTTATCATTCCTTCTCCATCGTGCATTTCAGCGGGAATTGATTTTCGGCCGCCATTTCATGCACCGCTATTACTTTTGTCTCGGCAATCTCACGCGTATATACGCCGCATATACCGGCCCCCTTTTTGTGTATGCTCAGCATTATCTGGGTAGCCTCGGCAGGTAGCTTGTGGAATGCGGTCTCCAGTACGTAAATGACGAATTCCATGCTGGTATAGTCATCGTTAAGAAGGATGACCCTATAAAGCGACGGCTCTTTAGTCTCCTGCCTCTCTTTTTCGACGACATTTTCGTCTGATTGAATCTTTTCTTCGTTCATGACTATTCCAATAAGTTAATCTGCATTTATAGTATGCATGGGAATATTCTGCCGGTCAATAACAAAGGATGATATAAGCGGCACTATGGGCAAATCCCCCAACTCATCTCCCCTAATTCCGGAAACTCATCGCGCAGGTGTTCAGCACTATTACCACGAATCGAAGGTTCCCTACTTAACTTCCTTCGAAGCGGATCAAGTGGTCTGCCAGTCAGGAGAAGCCGTTTTGAGAGCGGGTCGGATAAAATTGGACAGGTGCATGAGTAGCTGCCCAATGTAGTTTCTCATTTATAAACCTCGTCCCCTTCCTTCACTTCAGCATGCCGGAAGCAGCCAACAATGTGATCATTAACCATCCCGACCGACTGCATAAAGGCATAGCATATAGTCGAGCCGACGAATTTGAATCCGTGTTTCTTTAAGTCCTTGCTCATCATGTCCGACTGCTCAGTTCGTGCCGGCAGTTCGCTGATTTTGGTCCATGAGTTCTGTCGGGGGATGTTTTCCACGTAACGCCAGAGGAACGAACTGAACGATCCTACTTCCTGCATGATTTCCAATGCCTTTTTGGCATTATTAATAGCCGATTCTATTTTGAGGCGATTACGCACAATGCCTGCGTCCAAAAGTAACCGCTGAGTGTCGTCATTTGAATAAGAGGCAATCCTGTGTGGATCAAAACCGTGAAACGCCCGTCGGTAGTTCTCCCGCTTTCTGAGAATCGTCAACCAGCTTAGACCTGCCTGTGCGCCTTCAAGAACCAACATCTCAAATAGGCGGCGATCATCGTGAACAGGAACGCCCCATTCGTTATCGTGGTAAGCGACATAAAGCGGATCGCTGCTGCACCATTCGCATCGGCACTTCATCTGATTCTCCAGTTCAACAATGTTTATAGGGATCGGCATAAAACCCCAAACGCCAATCGAGGTGGTTCCGTGGTTGAAGCACACCGGTTTCAGTCATAGAGCTTCTTCACCATCCAGGCGATCTTTTGCCCCAGGACCCGTGCGCTCTCTACACCTTCCTCATCTTTTTTTACATCTCCCTTATCTCTGGCAACACTCATTGCCCGACCTGCAATAATAAGCTCATTACTAAAGAAAAAATGATTCATGGTTTCGATTATATGCATCCCTCCGGTACGACGAAAACAGGATACAGAAGCCCCGACTTTGTTCTTGTGCATCTTCCCGTTTGCCAGTCCGACGAAACCCGCCCGGTCAATCAAAGCCTTCATTTCCGCTGTTACAGCCTGAAAATAAGAAGGAGATCCCAAAATGATACCCTGAGCCGTTGTCATCTTTTCGATATACTCATTCGCCGCATCGTTCTTAACGGCGCATCGTCGGTCCTGATTCTCGAAACATTTATAACATGCAATGCACCCGTGAATCGCCTTTGCCGAGAGCTGAACGAGTTCCGTTTCAATACCCTCATTCTCGATCTCCCGTAAGAGATAGCCTATCAACGTGGTGGTGTTGCCATCTTGCCTTGGACTGCCATTGAAAGCGATAACCTTCATATCTGTCCTCCTTTTCATCATGCAGTATTGTCTAAAACTTCATGCTGTATTAAGCCTTTTTAATATTGGGTCGCCTGCTAAGAATATATTGGTCGTTTCAGTCTCGTCATCAAAAACAAGAACTGCCGATCCGTCTTTCAGTCTGGACTTCACCTGTATGAAACTTGTTTCAAGAGAAGCCTCAATTGCGCCATAATCGGTCCCGTTTCTGGACATGAATTCTTCGATGACTCCCTTGAGGGAATTAGAACTGAGCTTATTTACCGAAATGATATGGATAGACATTTAAACTTGCTCCTGGCTGAAGGACGCGATGAATATGCCGCCATCTGACTCTGCCACTGATTCATGTCAAGATTGAATAATATGAGATTTGATTAACGCCTTTGTATTACGTATAGCACCTACACATAACAGCTTTTTATAAAATAAAATTCTACTCATTACCAATCATAATGCGGCAAGTTAAAGGTTTAGTTCACAGCATCATCGCTGCCTGCCTTCTGCCGTTTTCCCCATGTCTATTTTCAGATCAACAATTTTGCAATTAATTTAAACCAGTCCTATTGTTTATTCAAGGGTAATGATCAGGAGTATTTTTTGATATCCCCAGCTGTGCAAATTCAGCTAAATAAAATAATCCGGCGAGAAACACGACAGATATGTCCTGTTTCTGGATCATTGCCAGCGCCTGCGCAGATCAAGCCACATGATATAAAGAATCATAAAGATAGTATAGACGGCGGAAGGCACAGCCGCCTCTTGATCAAACAGCGCAATTGCCAGACTTCCGGCAATCCCTTGGTTTTTCAGAGTTCCCATCAGCACAAGGCTGATTATATTTTTTTTATCAATTTTGAAGATCATGCCGATCTTTTCAATCACCCATCCCAGAACAAATGTAGAAACAAGCACAATCAAAGCAATGGGCACAATCATCAGCGGTTTTACAAAAATCAAATCCCTGTTCACACCGATGATCGAATACAGAACGATAAAAAAACCCCAGTCCGTAAGCATTCCACTAATCGGAGCAATCCGGTCCTGTAAATGAAAATAGAGAATGATCCGCGACAGGACAAGCGGTAGAACAATCAATAACAGCATGATTTGGATTAATTTATAAGGATCAGCAAAACCGCTCCCTATGAAAATCCAGAACATGAGTGGCATGATCAGCAAAGCCCCAAGATAAGAGGCGACTGTGCCGGACAGGGAATATGAAATGTTGCCTTCCAGAATGGCTGTGAAAGGAATAACCGCCACAGCCGGGGGCACAGCCGCGATCAGTACAAAACCAATCCAGATGTTATGATCGGAAATCAGCAAGGCTGACGCCGTAAGAATAACACCTCCCAGAATGAGATAGGTCATCAGGATTCCGAATAATGACGGTAACAGAATGGTGCTCGGCTTGAGAAAATAGTCATTAGGCACCTTGATCGTTGCCAACGTCATAACCAACGCCAGAGCCGGCATCATCAGCACCTTGGTCCAAATCGACGGCTGCGGTAAAATAAGCCCGAATGAAATGGCCAGAAGAAAAATAAAATTACGGTTGTTCAAAAGACGGATCATTTTCACTATCCTCTCCCTAAATATCTTAATTAAACAAAGGTGCAGGATTAAATTGATAAGAACTTAATTTCATTGGAAGTGAGCATAAATTAATAGATTGAGCCGAGTAGATCGGTTTCTTCCGATATTTAGGTTGCTATTTTTTTCTCTGTTTGCCGCCTGGTTTCCGGCGGTGTCACAATATTTCAAGCATGTATCCGTTGGCTTTGATCCTTCATGAAGCATAATTAACCATATCACAATTACTAAGAAAATAGAATCATTGCTAATGGCTTGAAGTCTTGTATTTTCGCCGAGTTTGACTTTTTAAGGATTTCAGGAAGCAGTCAATAAAAATAGTCCTACTAATAATTTTCCAAGATCGTCCAAGCTGCTGAATCGCTGTCTCCATCTACTACTGTTTGCTGGCAAGCATGTAAACCCCTCAAGGATTACGAAAAGAAATCTTCGAGGATGTGCAAAACCGCTTTCATAATAATTCAACTCCTCATCTAGTCTGCTGCTGGATGTCCATACCATCATTTTTCATCATATTGTTCAAGCCAATTGAACATTTTATTGAAAAAAAGAGGCGAAATGAACATTTGGAACTGTTATTGCCATGGAGCACTCCTGCCAAATCATATAATATATCGCAATGTTATAGTGATCTATTTTCTCCCGTTAAATTCTGGCACGGACTTTTCATTAGTATAAAGGCAAATAAACAAACTACCCTAAGGAGGTAACAGATCATGAGAAAGACATTAGGAACAATGATGGTAGCGGCAGCAGTGGTTCTCTTAACGGCAACTTTTGGATTTGCAGAATATGCAACGGCGGGAGCAGCTAATTTCCCTTATTTTCAACTGGGATGTTTGATTATTGGCGGGTTGCTGCTGGTTGCCATGAAAAGAAAGTATAACAAGATGTACACAACGGAGGCAGTTGGCGCCTTTGCTCTTTACACCATTTTGATGGCGCTGTTTACCAACCCGGTTATTGATGTAATAAAGAACATTGTTACTTGATAGACAGTTGTAAAGAAGTAGCCGAAAGATTAAAATAAGATAAGGAGGACAGGGCCATGATCACGACACACAAGGCAATGCACTACCGGAAGTTTCAGGAGATGAGCGGGATTCTAATGTTATCGGCCTGGGGATTTGCGATGGTAATTGCATCTTTCCTGTTCCTCTGGCTGGGATATAAGCTCGATGAGTATATGGGCACCGCGCCAAACTTCATGTTCGGATTGTTCTTTCTGGCCATCTTCATCTGCGTCATGAGGCTCTATCAGGAAGCAAAACAAAGAATGAAGGAGTTATAAGGTGTAAATGGCCGACTGTTGCCATCAAAAGCGCAGACCCCGGCGTTTTTCATCATCCATCCACTTCCCGATAATACTTCTCTACTGCTTCATCCATTAGACTCAGAAAATAACCAGGTGCGCCGGTCCGGGTTCTTCAGACAACCCGGAGTGATTCTTAAGTGGATAGCTGCTCTGTTGGTTCATACTGCTTCCTGCAGTTCCGGTAGAGTGCTGCAGTAAACCTCATCGGGAGTTATGTTGTCAAGCCCCTGATGGC
>CAIVDK010000117.1 GCA_903904655.1 uncultured delta proteobacterium
ATGCGGGGTTCGCGATCGACGATACCCACCGCCGCTCCCACACGCAACCTGCCTTTGGAGTCTTTACAGGCATTGGGATAACGCCTTATCTTTTCAATGTCTTTAATGGTGATCAGGCCCTTTAAGCGATATTTATCGTCTACGACCAGTAGTTTTTCGATGCGATGTTTGTGAAGGAGTTTTTTGGAATCTTCCAGCGAAATACTGGAGGAAACCGTGACGAGATTTTCTTTGGTCATAACATTAGCAACAGTCTGCTCCATGTTTTCTTCAAACCGCAGATCGCGATTGGTTAAAATACCGACGAGTCTGCCGTCTTTGACTACCGGAACGCCGGATATGGAGTATTGATTCATTAATGCCAGAGCGTCGCTAACTTTGCGTTCCGGTTCAATAGTGATCGGATCGACAATCATGCCGCTTTCCGATTTTTTCACGCGGTCAACTTCAATGGCCTGTTGTTCGATGCTCATGTTGCGGTGGATGAAGCCGATACCGCCTTCCTGGGCCATGCAGATGGCCGTGCGCGATTCCGTGACCGTATCCATCGCCGCCGAGACAATCGGGATGTTCAGGGCGATATTCTTGGTCAGCATGGTGGTCGTATCGACATCACGCGGCAACACATCGGAAGCGGCGGGAACTAAAAGCAAGTCGTCGAAAGTTAAGGATTCTTTTACTACGTCGTCGAGCATAATGACCTCCGTCTCGGTAAATTAATTTATGGTATTTATAAAATATCTTTCGTTATTTAAATCAATATAAAAACGATCGGCAGCCTCGTCCA
This sequence comes from uncultured delta proteobacterium, assembly GCA_903904655.1. Lineage (GTDB taxonomy): Bacteria > Desulfobacterota > Syntrophia > Syntrophales > Smithellaceae > UBA8904. The sequence continues at coordinate 788 of CAIVDK010000117.1, forward strand.
TTTCAATAAATTCCGCCATTTGATAGTAACTATTCCTCGTGAAGCGGGCCGTAAATTTGCCGTCCTTAATCCGGCAATACATGACGTTGTCTTTGCCTACAGATAACGAACGCAAATCAAGTTTTTCCAGGCACTCGTCACTTAAAAGGACATCAATCTGCTCATGACAGTTTATCGGTGATTCCGTTTTATAAACGGCTGTCACGACAAGTGCAGTATCCTCCACATCCAGATAGTAAATTTCTTCGTTGAGTTCGACGAAGTATTTACCACAGTCGTCCATTTTCAGATGTTCAAAAAACACACGCAAAATATCTTTGCGGAACATGTGCGCGCCACGGTAATACCAGATGCCGTCTTTGTCTATTTTTATATCACTTGATTCCATGTTTCGCTTAAAACGCTTTTCGGCTGTCGAGTAATATTGTTACCGGGCCGTTATTGATCAATTCGATTTGCATCATTTCCTGAAATTTGCCGGTGGCCAATTTCTTCAACTTGAGAGCGGCCTCACGGACAAAATATTCATACAACTGGTTGGCTGTGATCGGCTCTTCCGCCCGGAAAAACGACGGTCTGCGTCCCTTGATACAGTCGCCAAGGAGCGTGAACTGCGACACCACCAACATCTGGCCGTCAATGTCGGTCAGCGAGAGATTCATCTTGCCCTGTTCGTCTTCAAAAATGCGCAAATTAATCGTTTTTTCCAGAATATAATTCGCGTCTTTCTTAGAATCGCCTTTTTCCACCCCCAGCAATACCAGAACCCCTTGATCGATGGAGGAATATTCCCGAGAATTTATTCTGACGCAAGCCCGGTCAACTCTTTGAATAACTGCACGCATGAAGAATCCCGCTTAGAAGTTGCGGTATGCTATCAACAATTGCTTGAGTCTTCAAGTTCTTTCTGTAATAAAATATACTGCTTAAAGATCATGGGTTTGAATTATTGAACGATAGGCGCTTATCGGAAAGCCGCATCAAATATCCTTCAAAATCACCGGATGGTTGAAAGGTCATGGGCATGATATGTGGAAGAGCGATACATTTTGTAATTGGATGACTTGTATGCTAAAAGGCGCATCCATGAGTAAAAACATTCTGTTGATCAATCCCTGGATTTATGATTTCGCGGCTTATGATTTCTGGTTGAAGCCATTGGGACTTTTATACCTGGGCGGTCTATTGCGCGTCAACTCCCACCGAATATCATATATCGATTGCCTTGATCCACACTCCCCGCTCATGCTGCAAAAAAGCGGTAAAGCACCCAAACGGCATGTTTACGGTCACGGCCGGTTCTTCCGTCAGGTGATCGACAAACCAGACTGTCTCCACATACTGCCACGCAGTTATTGCCGCTACGGAATTGACCCGGATATATTCCGAACTGAGCTTGGTCTTTATCCCGACACGAATATGGTGCTGATTACTTCCATGATGACGTATTGGTATCCGGGTGTTTTTGAAGCCATTAAAATCGTCAAAGAGATGATGCCGGGCATTCCCGTTGTGTTGGGCGGCAAATATGCCTCTCTTTGCTATGATCACGCCGTGGCCAATTCCGGCGCCGATTATGTAGTTCGCGGCCGCGGTGAAAAGCAAATTCTTGAAATACTCCAAAAGCTTTTCGATGAAGATATCATTTTCGATCCCGATGAAGACGATTTGGATGCCCTGCCCTATCCTGCATTGGATCTGGTACGCCGGATCGATCAAGTTCCGATGATCACCACGCTCGGCTGTCCGTATCGGTGCAGTTACTGCTCATCTCATATCTTTCAAAAGAAGTTTCTGAGACGTGATCCGGTCAAAGTGGTTGATGAAATCGAACATTGGCATAAGAATTTCGGTGTGATCGACTTCAGTTTTTATGATGACGCGCTTTTGGTCGATTCCGAAAAGATGATCATTCCCCTGCTTAATGAAGTAAAAAAACGGAAATTATCCTGTCGTTTTCACTGCCCCAATGGTTTGCATTTAAGAGAAATCGACTCAAAATTAAGTAAGATCCTCTACGATTCCGGCTTTAAAACCATTCGTTTCGGTTTTGAAACCGCTGATTTTCAATTACAAAAAGAAACGGGCGGAAAAGTACAAAATGAAGAACTGCAGAGGGCGGTCATTCATCTCAAAAACGCGGGATACAAAATGGAAGATATCGGCATTTATCTCTTATGCGGCATACCTGGTCAAAAAGAAGTGGATGTAACACAGAGCATTGATTTTGTTTTAAAGTGCGGCGCCAAACCGGTGCTTGCCGAATATTCGCCGATTCCCGGCACGAAGATGTGGGCCGACGCGCTTATGGCTTCACCATTTGACATTCAGCATGAACCTCTATATCATAACAACTCGCTATTATGTTGCCGAAATGATGATTTCAGTTACGATGCATACTGCAGGAGCAAAGCAAAGCTCAAAACGTTACCGAAAGAAACGGGTATTACGAAATGAAGACTCTTGTCCGGATTAAAAATATCATTGTTCTTTTGCTGTCGCTTTTTTTCTTAGTGTTCGGCATCGATATTTTGGTGAGTTCATTTAAGATGGCCAACCCTCTGGAATTTGTAATGACTTTATTTTCTGCCTCTTTCATCATTTTGTTTTGTATTGTCGGCATTCTTTATGCTTTCTTCCGATTTTTTCCAAAAAAATTCAATGATGAGATGGATCATGTTGACACGAAATAGATTTTGTTTATTCCTGGCCTGGTTGATCATTTTTTGCTTTGCAGCTCCGGCATGGGCAATTGACCTGGAAAAGAAAGTTATCAAAGCCAAACTGGATAATGGTCTAACCGTTTTGATGCTGGAGCGAAAATTCAGCCCGACGGTTTCTCTCTATATCCGTCATCGGGTAGGAACGGTCGATGAAGTCAAGGGACAAAGCGGCGCCGCGCACGTTCTGGAACACATGATGTTTAAGGGCACGACAACTATTGGGACGAAAAATTACGCGGCGGAAAGGAGGCTGCTTACACAAATCGAACAGATCGGCTCAGTGCTGGATAATGAGAGAATGAGGCAAACAAACGTCGATCAGAAACGCATTAAAAAGCTTGCCGTGAGTCTGAAGCAATTGCAGGCCAAACACCGCCGCTATTATATTCCCAATGAGATTAACCGGCTTTACACGGAAAATGGCGGCCTGAATATGAACGCGTCCACCGGTCAGGATGTTACAACCTACCACGTCAGCCTGCCCGCCAATAAAATTGAACTCTGGGCGCGTATTGAAGCCGACCGACTGCTTCACCCCGTCTTTCGTGAATTCTACACGGAACGCGATGTCATTCTGGAGGAAAGAAGGCAGCGAGTGGAATCCAGTCCTGACGGTAAACTATATGAATCCTTTATGAGCAGCGCTTATACAGTTCATCCCTATGGTATGCCTATTGTCGGTTTGCCCCAGGATTTAACCTATATCAGCCAGGCGGCCATTCGGCATATTCATCAAAAATATCTGTCGCCGGGAAATATGGTCATCACCGTAGTCGGAGATATTAACCCCCAAAAGACTTTGAAATTGATTGATCAATACTTTGGACGGATTCCCAAAAATAATTCCCTGCCGGCCACCATACCCGCCGAACCGCCGCAAACCGAGGGGCGAAAAGTGGACGTATTTTTTGACGCCAATCCATCGATGATCATCGGTTATCACAAACCGACAGCGCCCGCTGCTGAAGACTATGTCTTCGACGTGCTGGAGACGATTTTGAGTAAAGGCAGAACCAGCCGCCTGTATGCCAAACTGGTATTGCAAATGCAAATTGCCGACAGTATCAGCGTTCATAACGGTATGCCCGCTACAAGGTATCCTAATCTGTTTGCGATCTGGGCCCGCCCACGCCATCCGCACACGAACGATGAACTCCTGGCGGCTATTTTTCATGAACTGGAAAATATCAAGAACTATCCTATACCTGACAAAGAACTGACCAAGGCCAAAAATCAATTGAAGATGGATTATATTAAAAGCCTGGATTCCAATTCTGAACTGGCTTCCATTCTTTCATACTATGAATTGCTGTTGGGAGATTACCGATACATTTCCAATTACATTTCTCATGTTGATAAAGTAACAGTAATGGAAATTCAGGCAGCGGCCGTAAAGTATCTAGTAGCCAAAAACAGGACTATCGCGGTTTTAAGCAAAAAGACAAATGAAAATACAAACGCGGATAAAAATGAAAAATAATAATTATATCTATATCTTAATCGGACTATGGGTATCCCTGCTTTGTGGAATTATTCCGTCAGAGACGATTGCGGTTCAAACATTTACTCCACCGGAAAAAATAAAATATCCCGGGCTGGAATTTCGCTTACAACAGGCCGAGCGCATTTTGCTGGATAACGGCATGGTATTGTTTTATCTTCGGGATCACGAATTGCCTCTGGTCTCCATATCCGTGCTGGTGCGAACCGGATCGTTGCATGATCCCCATGGCAAAGAAGGTGTAGCGGAACTGACTGCTTCCGTCATGAGAACAGGGGGCACAACTAAATTGGGCAGCGCCGAAATTGATCAGCGTCTGGATTTTCTGGCTGCGTCACCCTCGGTTTCTATGTCGCTCGATTCCGCCTCTGTTAATTTTTCTTTTTTAAAGAATGATCTGGACGCCTGTCTTGATCTCCTTTCGCAGATACTCATACAACCGGCTTTTGAAGAAGAGAAATTGCAATTGGCGCTTTCGTTGAAAAATGAAGAGTTGCGCCGGATAGTGGATAATCCTCAGAAACTGGCCTTTCGCGAATTCAATCGTTTGCTTTATACTGATGATCCACGCGGGCGTTACGCTACGCCAAACTCTCTTAAGCAAATCACCCGCGATGACTTGATCGCTTTTCATCGAGAATATTTTTTCCCGGCCAATATAATGTTGGCGGTTTCCGGCGATATTTCCAAGGAAGAAGCCGTGAACAAAATCCGGCAATACCTTGGCTACTGGAATAATTCCCGGCGTGCCCTCGATGCCGCACCTCCGCCGACAGAAGTGGGCCGTGGTGTTTTCTTTATCCGGAAGCAAATTTCGCAATCAACCGTAGTCTGCGGGGAATTAACGCTCAGCAAGAATAATCCGGATTATTACGCTTTTTCGGTTCTTGATTTTATTATCGGCAGCGGCGGTTTTTCTTCACGAATATTCAGCGCCGTGCGCAATAATGAAGGTCTGGCATACAGTGCCGGCAGTTTTTACCGGGCACGGTCCAATTATGGTGTTTTCGGAACGTATGCTTTTACAAAAACGGCATCGACCTTTCAGGCGCTTCATTTGATTAACTCCATCTTGCATGATGTTGCGGCCGGTAAGATATCTCAGACCGAACTGGACTGGGCAAAAAGTTCCATTTTAAACGGTTTTATTTTTTCGTTTGAGCAACCCGGCCAGATCGCCGTTCAGCAAATGGCTATGGCATTTGATAAATTGCCTGCTGATTATCTGAGCAGCTATCGAAAAAAAATTGAGACCGTGACACGCGATGATTTGAAACGTGTAGCCATAAAGTATCTAAATGAGAAAAGACGGCTGACACTTATTTTAGGTGATACGGATCAGTTCGGCAAATGGCCTGATAAAGGGGAGAAACCTGTTTTTATCTCACCACTGGAATGAATTGAGGATCAACGATGATTGACGAAAACACCTTTGAAAGAATCTCCCGCAGAATAGACACCTATCGAGACGATATGATTGAACTGCAAAAAGCGTTGACGGCCGTGCCTGCTGTCGGTCCAATCAACGGTGGCGACGGAGAAATGCTGAAAGCGCAGTTGCTGAAGAAACGTCTTATCGAAATGGGTTTTGTATCTTTTCGTCATTATAATGCGCCGGATGACAGCGTATCCGCCGGTTTGCGTCCCAATTTTCTGACGTCCATGGAAGGAATAAATAAATCGCGTTTCGTCTGGATCATCACACATCTGGATATAGTTCCACCGGGCGAACTCAACCTCTGGAGCGCAGACCCTTACACAGCCTATGTTAAAGACAAC
>CAIVDK010000118.1 GCA_903904655.1 uncultured delta proteobacterium
TTCCGCCAGGGCGCTTCGGGCGTCGATGGCTTTTTTAAGAATAGCTTTTGTCTCTACATCAACTTTTGGTGGAAGCGGCGGTAGTTGGTTAAAAGGTTTTTCAGGATCAAACGCCATAGCCAATCTCCATCAGAAAATAGTCGGTCACATTAAACATTTATTAAAGTCTTGAAATATAATTTTTCCGCTTCCGCCTGACATTAACAAATTGTCCGCCATCTTACAACTTCCTGAAAAGATTGCAAGAATAAAAGGATAAAATGTCTTTGGTAAATAGTGCAGTCTTCTGGAATGCCGTCTTGAATCTCAATATCACGCGGCGTCTGTCGTATCAGGTGTTTGCGGATAATTTGCAAAGCCTTTTCTCTGGTCAGGCTCATATATTTTTTTTCTCTCATATTCCAACAATCGCCAGGCACTTTCCATTCCTTGCTGCATCAATGACTTTCCCGGCAACAAATAATAGAGTTTCCAGAATGTCCGCTTTCAAGTTTGCGCCTGTGCGACATTCGGGTTCAATCGTTGATTCTTCATAAAGCCTGATTTCGGAATCGAAATAGCGAACCGGGCAGGCGGCAATCCGTGAAGCCATAGTTAAAATCTCTGATGCAAAACCATAGATTTGATCCGGTGTCTGGTATTGCGTGAAATCGTATAAGTCGAAAAATAAATACGTGTGAGTCAATGAACAAATTGTATCAACAAGAGAATCCGGCCATGCAAAGAAAGTGTACTCCCGGTAAAGTTCCGCCGACGGCCATTCATCAATTTCAAGACGTGACGGCAGAGCCGCAAATTCAATATTGGGACCATGTTTAGGAAGTGTTTGTGCATTAAGAATCGTCATTGTTCATTCACCTGCCATTTATTCATCTCTTGACGTCTGCTAAACTTGGTCAACATTCACCAAACAGACATCTGTGAATTGTGGATGCAATTAACGGGGGCTCAAAGTCAAGGTCATCCCATCGCGGATCATCATCAGGAATAGAATCGGAATCGCTCTCCAAAACATATGGTGTCTTTTCTCGGGCGAGATCATCCGTGAGGTAAATAAAACCTTCAATCTCCAGGTTTGATCTGATGATTTTCTCAAATCCCAACCAGAGTCCATTCGGTTGCTTTTTACAGTCAGCTTCAAGGTACCCAGTATCCCCACGAGGCACCCAGTGATTGTAATAAAAGTAGTAATAATCTGCAATTCGGCTGATATTGAGCCAGAATACAGGATAAGGCTCATTGTTTTTTCTTATCCATAATATTTTTTCTTCATTTTTCATCATCCATATCCATTTGTCAAAAGATGGATGATTCTTTTGGGTTAACGCAAAATGATAACGTGGTTTATCGAACTGGTCCAAACAACAATCCACAGAGCATTGATACGATATTAAATCCAAAACCCTTTGCAAACGGTTATCCCTCTCGGAAGAAACAAATGCTTCTTCGCATGGCTCATCGATGAGTCCTTTGGGATACGCTCTCTTAATCTTTTCAATAAGCTCCATAAATACAACCTCTTGAGAGAGACCACTTAATTTTACTTGCCTCTGTTCAATGCCACATGCTGGAAAAAATCACCCGTTTGCGTGTTCGGTTCCATTCCGAATGTCGTTCCATATCTTCAACACCTGTCTCGGGTTATCCTGAATAGCCGAACATCCGCCATCCTGTGCAACCAATTGTTGGCCATGCTCTTCAGCATGTATCAGCATCATAAAAGTCGCCTTACCAAAACAAAGCCGTTCCCATTTTTTTATTCAAGTCACTTTCCTTTTACCGAACATTTTCCGACAACAGGGGCAGCAACCCTTCCGTATCATGACGGGGCGTAACGCATCCCGACTGGCGGTTGCTTCTCTCTCGCCGGGCGGCTGTGGCAGCATCTTTGTCATCGCGCATTTCGGCGGCGGTGATGTACCAGCCCAATGCCCAGTCAGAAAGCTCCGCAGGCTTCTTGAAGCGCTTCCAGGCAATCTCCAGAAATTCCTTCACCGCAAATTCCTTGCCCATGTCGCGCACGATTTTCGCCTGAAGAACATAGTAAGGGGCCGAATCTTCCGCATGGATCGCTTTTTCCACCGCCGCCTTGGCTTCCTCAAGACGCTTTTGTCTTTGCAGCAGCAGGGCAAGGTTGAACCAGGGGGCGCCCATGGCAGGATCAATTGCGCTGGCATCTGCATAGAGCTTTTCTTCCCTGGATTCATTTCCCATATAACCGCAATAGAGGGCCATCCGGTTGATGACAAAGGCATCCGGCTCATTGCGCTGGCGCAGAAACTCGGCAAGGAGATGCGCGGCCTTTTCATAGTGCCGTAGCTCTGCGCAATTTTCCGCCAGCCCGATTATGACATCCTTGCGTTCACGCGGCCCAATGACGCCTGTGCGAAGCTTCTCTTCCGTTTCTTCGATACGTAGCCGGATGGCCTGTGGGTTGGAAACGTGCGTCAGAGGATGCTCTCTGCGGCCCCAAAATGGTTTGACATCCTCACGCTCCGCATGAAACGCCCGCAGGTCGAGGACCTGATTCTCATCATAGCGGTATTCCAGCCGGATGCGTTCACCGGCTTTGACCGGAGAGGGAATCTCCCACAATTCGCTCATGAGTGTGCGGTCGCCGCCTTCCTCACGCGCGACTACCTCGACACGGATCGGCAGGGATTGATTGGCGGGGCATTCCGGCAGCATCAATGTCGTGAGTTCCTGATAACCGCCGTGCTGCGGCCAGGGAAGAGACGCACCCTTGCTGACCAGCTCCAGCGTGCCGTTGCCGGTGACAATGGCGATGGATTCCTGGCAGACCGGCTGGATGATTGGCCTTTCGCAAATCGCCAGCGACAGGGCGTTCAATGCAGCGCCCTGCGCCACGGCCATCTGCATCGCATCGGCGTTGTCAAAACTGAGAATCTCAGCTTTTTTGAAGGCAGCAGCCAGTTTCGACTTTACTTGAGGGATAAGGCAACTTCCACCAGCCATCAGACACAGGTCGATTTGGTCTGCCTTAAGGTCACAGCGTTGCAGGGCGTCGATGAGCGGAACAAAGATGGAAAGCGTTTGGGAATATTCCGTCTCCCGCACAAAAAGCATTTCTTCGTCAAGAAACGGCGCGAGCTCATCATTGAAGGATTTCAGGTCGAGGGTCGGGTTGACAAGACTGATTTCCCTTCCGTCATCCATTAAAAGCGTAAACTTCTTGTGACATGTCTCTTCCAGATCATCCGGACAATCTTCATCTTCAGCAAGCTGGGCGATTTTCTCGCACAACCCGATTTTCAACTGTTCGGCCACGCTGATAAAAGCCGGTTCGATAACGGTTTTCTTCGTCTCAAAATCGAATGCATGGCGATCAAGACTGTTCTGCTTAAGAATCTGGGGTAGGACAACCTTGTAAAGAATCGCCTGATCAATGTCGCCTCCCCCAAGCCTGTTATAACGGGACACCGATAGTGATGCGACAATCAGCTTTCCCGCCAGGTCGGTGGAAAGGCGGAAGATGGCGATATCACAGGTGCCGCCACCAAAATCGAAGACCATAAGATGCTTTGTCTGTCCGATCTCGACCAGTTGATGATCCGGATGTTCAGCCAAATAGCCGATGAAGGCAGCGATGGGCTCGTCAAGCAAATCGCCGCCCTTGACGGAAAGCTTCGCCAGCGCGGCGGCCTTAAGGGTGTCTTCGCGCTGGGCAGTCTGAAACGACGCCGGTACGGTGATGGTGGTGCGAGCCGGAACTTGCGCATTGTCCTTCAAGGCGGCTTCTTTGAGATAGCGCAGGATGCGCCCGCTGACCTCGGCTGCGGACCGATAGCCCGCAGGCGCCATGTTGTATGTGCGCCTAAGTCCCATGTCGTTTTTGACCGCGGCAAAAAGATTGCCGTATTCAATCATGCCTTCCTCACGGCAGCGGCTTCTCAAAAGACGTGCGCCTTCGCCGACAATCTCCCGCCCGTCGTGAAGCGCCACGATGGAGGGAACCAAAGGATGCCAATGGCTCCTGCTCCCCGTGGGCTGCTCAACCGCCAGGCAGCGAATATTGATGTCGTCTTTTGCCGACGGTTTATAGATGATTTCGGCAATGGTCGAGTTGGTCGTGCCCAGATCAATGCCCAGCACCCGGACGGTCTTTTTTGATTTTACAGCGGCGTTGCCTTCTGGAAACAAGATATTGAAAATACTCATCATGCACCTCCTCATTATTTCCAATTGGTTTGCATTAAAATTATTTCTCTTGTTGAAATCGGGTGAGTATTTTACGCCGTCTGCAACGCTTTCAGCATGTCCTGGACAAACCTCGCCGCCCAGACTTGCAGTGGTTCACCGTCTATCGTTGGGCTAAACTTTTTAATCTGATCTTCTAAATAGCTCCGGCTTTTCAACACAACCGCTTCCCACTCATTCTTTCTGTCTCCAAACTTCAATTCCAGAAACGCCAGGATAATTGCCGTGGTTAATATTTCCAGACGATCTGTACCGTTTTTCACCTGCATATCATCCGCGACAGAATATAATTTTGAATCAGATATTTGTAAAATATCGTATATTCTTTTGTTCATGTTAAATCCGCCACCGAGCCTTTGCTGGGAAAGGATGTCCAAAAGGGGATCAGTTTCTCTGATATGTGACAGCATATTGCGGATTCCCCGGGCGGCCTTGCGGAAGGGCGAGAAGGGTTTGTTGCCTGAATCTGCCCGGCGCAGGTAAGCGGGCATTACATTACTCTCATGCACGCACATATCATCGTCCGATATCTGTCTTATGGAATATTGCTCAACAGGACTTTTTCTCAAAAATAAAGGCACCATGGGCATGCCGTGCCACCCTTTGGTCACACCGGTGGGAACAACCCGCAAAACCATGTCTGAAGATTTATTTTCTGTCTCAGCATTTTTCTCTATGCCGATAAAGCTTGTTGATCTGCTGATAATTCCATATTGACGGGATATGGCGGTAACGGTTTTCTGTTTATTGACATCAACTCTCTGCCTTTGCCGGGTGCCTGCCATCAAGCCGCTACCTTCTTCCAGATCCCGGATTTTTTCCCGCGCCCACATTTTTGATATGGGCATTGTCTCGTCATTTACTTCTTCCAGGTCAATATTCCACTTTCTTGATATCGTCCCTTGATGATTATATTGTTTAACGGTGACGCCTTTACCCTGGAAGTCACTCTTTTTAATTTTGACGAATATGCTGGTTGCCTGCCGCATGAAGGCAACGGGACAAGCAGGAGCCTGGTCAATAGCGCTGCCGCAGTCAATTTCCAGATTGCTGATGCGCTTGGCCAGGACTTTTTGGAAAAGACGCAGAACTTTCGGTTCAATCCTTTCCTGCGGCGCAATCAGTTCCGACGTGCCGCCGGCGACTCTTGCCACTGCCTTGATGAGAAACTCGTTCGGGCCGTTGCCAATGCCGACTGCGGATAGGGCAGTTGTATTATTGTGTCGCTGAACCAATTCCATAACTTCATCTTCGTTGCTGATTTCGCCATCGGTTATCAGGATAACATCCCTGCGGAATCCGTCCGCCGGTTCTTCCTTGTAAATGTCCGCCAGTGGCGGCAGGATTTGTGTGCCGCCCATCGAGGCATCCGTTTTAGAAAGATATTTCAGAGCTTCCTTCATATTTTTTTCATTATATGGCTTGCTCGATTTAAACAGATGATCAAATACATTTCCGAAACGATAAATATTGAACATCATGTCCGTACTTAGTGCTTTGATAAGAATCTCCAGGGCTTTTTTGGCTTCTTCAATTGAATCACCCTGCATGGAGCCGGAACAATCGAGCACGAAAACGATTTCTCTGCCCTTGGGCAAATCATTGGCTTGGTTTTCCTCTGTTGCTTCAGCCGGTGTCAGGTCGATCTGTAGAAAGGTCTCATCATTGTACTGGGATATATAGGCCCTGTTGGTAAAATCCTTCTCATAAGTGATCGTGAGGATAAAGTCCCGATCCATGGAAACTTTGTCGGCGGAAAAGGTGACATGAGCCTCATCGTTTTTGAAACTGGTGTTGATTGTATGAGATGGTGATTCAATGGAGGCAATGGCTTTCTTGCCAGCAATATTTACATTTATCGTCAGGCCATAGGGGACCTTAAAGGCAAAAGGCGGATTGACCAGAGCTCGTATAGGTATGCCGTTTTCATCTTCTTGCGATGCCGGAGTGAAACGGGGTGATATGGTTGTGGGTAAAAAGAACCGCACTGCCGAGTTGTAAGAGTCCAGCAGGGTGATATATGTTATTTCAATTATCACGCTGCCACCGGGTTCTATATTGCCGACAGACAGGGTAAAGATATTCGGGCGCTCTTCATCCATAAGCTGAGCTTTGTACCCTTCAGACAAAGCCTTGTCGTAAAGTTCAAAAGCCCTTTCTTTTTCTTCAATTTTGCCTTCAACGATTCTGCCGTCGATTAGAGCTCTGAACCCGCAAACGGCGGCGTTCTCCGGTAGGGGGAATTTATAAACAGCTTCGATTGATTTTTTTTCTGTATTCTTGAATTGTTGGGATATTTTAACTTTGGCCCCGCGCCCGGCGATGTCTGCCTGAACATCCACTCCGACAAGAGGCACAACCTGGCCGTTATGCTGAATCAAGATTCCTTCCGTCTGGCTGCTGTCATTCATTATTCATTTCCCCTTTCGCTATCGACTTGGCAATCCTGATGATTTCGAGAACCTTTTTCGGTTCATTGATTTCCATATCTCTGCTGATATTGATCTCCATGCCCGGCACAATCTCATACCGGATCATGACCTCCCTGGAAGGAAGAACCGGTTCAGGTGCTTCCGTTTTCATCAAAGAGACCATTGCCGTGATGCCAATGCCCTTTTCCTGAAACGATTTAATCCTTAACAACTGCTGGACATGACTGTCATAATAAAAGCCACCACGTCCGCGACCGGCAGGAGGGTCAACAAGGCCTTCCTGAACATAGTAACGTATTGTTCTTCTTGTATATCCTGTAAGTTCGCCGAGTTCTTCTATGGTGTATGCTTTTCTTTCCATGGCTTATTAATAACACTTAACTGTCATTATGTCAAGAGTATAGATAAAACCGAAGAAAGAAAGTCGATTATTGAAAAATATTGAAACTAACAGAGATGAATATGGATAAAAAAGAAAAGCCGTGTTTGGAGCGTGACCAACGGGCTCTAATTGCCCACGGTGAGAGGCTCTAAACCCGGCTGTTTTGGAAAGGTCGTTATCGAAAGCAATCTCTCCGGACTTACTGCACCTTCCGGCACGCCGACGATACGCTTTCTAGCCGACCTGTAATGAGGACGACATTTCCGCGATTAGCAACGCGGCGTCTAACTTCCTCAAATACAATCATATTTAAAGCATCTCAGATGAACCCGGTAGCGATTCCGCACTCTCCGGGCCTACACATGGCAGGCCTACGCTTAACCGTCCCACCAAGGGATCTGAGGTTTAATAATATAACACCATTAAATGAGACTATCAACAAGGAAAAGAAAAGCCGTGAATGGTTTCAGACCAGAGGGCTCTACTTGCCCAAGGTGGAAACTGCCACTCGCGGCTCAAAAAAACCCCCGATGCAACCGGCGAGGTTAGTACTCAATCCGGTGCTACGCAAGCCAGACCTACGTTTAGTCGTTCTGACTTGGGAGCGGGGGTTAATGGCACCATCCACCGGGGGGCATGCTACGCCTGCCGCGTTCCTTTTCACATACGTCCGATAACACCGGGGTACTGGTGTGTAAAAGCGACCCGCAGGGCAATCTGGGGAGTCTGAAATTCATCAAAGGTCACACCAGCCGTTTGCGAATCGCTTAGCTAATGTTGCACTAAAGAGTTTCCCCTTACCAGAA
>CAIVDK010000119.1 GCA_903904655.1 uncultured delta proteobacterium
GGGCTTCACCCTCCGGATAACGCTTGCCAGGCGCAGCCGGTTCCAGCCAAGTGTTCCCCAGTGCGATCGATGAACTCAGCAGAAATGTCCCCAGCACATATTTTAAATAAGAATGAACCATAAATGCTCCCCCATTAATTTTTACAGTATACTGCTTTTTAGGTTTAACATTCAAGGCGTAACTTCTATGGAAAAGCACGTTAAAAAACATTGTAAGCTATTTAAGATTGACTAAACCGATCCTCCCATACATAATTAAATTGTAAAGTTTATTGTAATTGTTTCTGTAAGTATTCACCTGTTATTGTAGTTGGCCCCGAGATACCCTTTCTGAGTCTGATGGTCTCGGGGATATCAAAATACAACGTAAGGAGCTTTCATGACAGATACCACTACCCCAGCAACGCCTTCTGACGCGTCTATTAAGTCAGACATTCGCCAGCAGGCTGAAAAAAAAGCAGCCTTGTATCCAGAACACAATATCTGTCTCTCGCTCAAAGAAACGCGTGTGTTGATCCACGAACAGCGTGTCCACCAAATCGAGCTGGAGATGCAAAACGAAGAATTACGACGTGTACAAGCGGAACTGGATGCGACACGACTACGCTATTTTGACCTCTACGATCTCGCTCCCGTGGGGTATGTCACCCTCAGCGCGACAACTATAATCATCGAGGCTAATCTCGCCACCTCAACCCTGCTGGGGGTGCTTCGCAACACGATACTCGGAAACCCCATTTCAAAATTCATTCTCAAAGACGATCAAGATACCTACTACCGATTTCATAAAAAACTCATTGAGACTGGGCAGCCGCAATCGTGCGAGTTATGGATGGCCAAGAGCGACGGCTCAACGATCTGGGTTCATCTTTCAGCAACCCTTGCCCAGAACGCAGCCAATGAGCCAGTCTGCCGACTGGTGCTGGTAGATATTACGGAGCGCAAACGTGCTGTGGAGGCGTTGCGCACCAGCGAAGTCCATTTGCAAGCGATCATTGAATCGACCGCCGATGGGATCCTGGCTGTGGACAACGATGGAAAGGTTATCAAAGCCAACAGTCGCTTTGCCGAGCTTTGGCGAGTTCCTGAGTCGCTCCTGAAAAGCTGCGATGATAAGGCCCTGTTGTCGTTCGTTCTAGAGCAATTATCAGACCCCAAGACATTCTTGGAAAAAGTGCAGTCACTCTATAAATCGGATGCATCGGACATGGATACGCTCTTTTTCAAGGACGGGCGCATCTTTGAGCGCTATTCTATCCCGATGCTGACAGAGGGAACCATCTCGGGCCGGGTATGGTCCTTCCGTGACATCACTGAGCGCAAGCAGGCGCAGCAGATAAGCCAGGCGCTGCGCATCAAGGAAAACCAGTATCGCGAGCTATTCGAATCCGGGGCTGACGCGCTGTTCCTGATTGCCAACACCACGGGTAAGATCATTGATGCCAACAAAATGGCATGCGTGCTCTATGGTTATGAACGGGATGAACTGCTTACCAAACTGAGCACGGACTTGTCAGCCGAACCTGAGGAGACGA
>CAIVDK010000120.1 GCA_903904655.1 uncultured delta proteobacterium
CAGGCAAGATCGCCCAAAGCGAAGGGTTGCGCTTCATCACCCGCGGCAGTTTGATGCCGTTTGTAGGGATGGCGTATTTGGTGGTTACCTACGGCGTTACGGCGACCTTGCTTTTAGCATTGTCCTTGATGTTGATGCTGGGAGCTGTGGTCTGGATCATCCGTAGAAAAATGATGATGGTCAACCCATAGAATTTTTATTTTAAAATGATCAAAAAAGGGGCTTCGATATGAAGCCCCTTTTTATTTGCAGCGTACGAGGTTGCCACCCCCTGGTCAGGGGGCATTTGTTGGTTCAAATCTCTGATTTGAACCAACAAAGGTGTATTTGATTCGCCTCTTTTGCTTGTGACCTTCAGGTCATAAAGAGGGGGTAGGGGAGATTTTACGGAATTGCTCCGGTTTAAAAATCCCCCTCAATCCCCCTTTATGAAAGGGGGAAGAGTACACGAGGTTACACGTTGAGGGGAGGGGGATCATTATATTCACCCTCCCTCAATCCCTCCCCTCGAGGGAGGGAAGAAAAAAAGAGTGCCACGTCGCGTAAGGCGCTCCTTGCAATGACGGGGAAATGGAATTTTTCCTAAACTTTCAACCTTGATCTTTGTTATTTCTTGTCCTTGATGCCCAGTGATTCGCAGAGGATCTCTGCAGGATCAAAGGCGTCCATTCCGGAAAGGCCGGCGAGCTGCATGCGGCAAGAACCGCAATCCGCAACAATTGCCTCCGCGCCCGTTTTCTTGATTAACGAAACGGCGCGACCGCCAAGCTGTAACGCCGTGACCTCATTGACTTTTTTAAAGCCGTAACTGCCGTTAAGTCCGCAGCAGTTGTCATCCAGAATCCGGCAGGTAAGCCCCGGAATCAACTGCATCAGATTGGCGGCCGGATAACCGATTTCCAGCGCCCGCAGATGGCAGGGGATGTGGTAGGCCAGTGTGCGGTTGACTTCCCTGAATTGGGGTTTGAGCTCCCCCTCCGCAATCAGTTTGAGGACATATTCGTGCAGGTCGTAGCTATTTTCCGCAATCTTTTTTGCCCCGGGTATTTCCATGATGCCCTGATAATCGTGCAACAGACACAAGCCGCAGGATGTGCATGTATAGACTATGTCGTATCCCGCATCAACATAATTGGACAGAGAGGCAACATTCTTTCCGGCGAAAGAACGCGCCAGCGCCAGGTTGCCGTTGCCCAGAGCGGGCAGCCCACAGCACCATTGGGGCGGTAGGACAACATCAATCTTAAACGACTGCAGCATCCGGATGATTTTTCTGCCGATATCGGGGCGGTAAAAGTTAATGAAACAGCCGTAAAAAAAGGCTACTTTCCGGGTCTCGCGGCTGCGGCTTTTCATGGTGCCCCGCAGCGTTTTGAAACTGAATTTGGGGAAGGGGATATAGGTTGCGATGCCCATGTGTTGAAATATTTTTTTGCCGATTTTTGTTGCGGCAAATCTATTGGCCAAAGGTGCGGTCAGTGATCCCAGCGTGCTTAAATAATAGTTGTTGGCGAAAAGCAGATGCGCCGCTGAGTGGGGATGCTCCAAACCGTATTTCTGCTGCGCCCGTAGAATGATCTGCGCCGGTTCCACGCCGCAGGGACAGGCCATTTCACAACGTTTGCACTGGCTGCAAAGTAATACCCACTCATCGGCTGATTTTTCCCGGTTGCTCCGGAAGCGCTGGGCGTCGGGTCCCGCCTGTTTGGGGCCGGGAAAGGCCGGATTGACCCGGAACACGGGGCAATTCTCCACGCAAATGGTGCAGCGTATGCAGTGTTCGTACTTCATGGGAGGTGCTCCAGACACGATTTAGCCGCCGCCTGCCCCGTGGCTATCGCGAAACCGTGTCCACAGCCGTTTTTCAATGCCTCCGTATGGGCGAGGATTGCGCCGCAGACAAAAATGTTATCCCAGGGGCAACCCACAGGCCGGAAAGATGAATCGACCGCAATACCCGCCCGACCAATGCCGTGGTTCATGGAAAAATAATCCTGATCAAACCAGGCCTCCCGTTCGCCCGGCATAAATACCGGCAGATGAAACACCTTTTCCATAATTGTATCGCGCTTCGCCTCCAGACCTCCGCCGACAAACGATCCGGTGGCCAGAATGAATGCTCTGGCGTTGAGGCTGTTGGGTCTCCCTTGTGATTCGGCCATGACCGCTTCAATCTGCCTTCCGGTTTTTTCCACGCCGACCACCGACCAACCCCAGTAAATCATGCCCCCCTTGCGGCGAAAATGATCTTTCAGGCCGTTAAACAGCCTTCGGCCGGGCATGGAAGGCGGAATCGTGGGAATTTCAAAGACGGGACGCTCCAGACGATATTCGATTTGTTTGATAATGGCCGCCGCCGACTCCAAACCCAAAACAGCGGGAACGGCAATTTTGTCCTCGCGGACATGCTGGTTCTCCAGCCACAGGATGAACGCTTCCAGAAAAGCGTCATCTTCAAAATTGGCCGCGATGCCCATGGTCGTAGAAGCGCCGGCGTCGTAGGTTGAAAAAGACGCGTTTTTGAACCGTGAGATAATGTATCCGGGATAAAAATCCTTCAGACCGGCAAAGGTGATGATATGAATCGTTTCATTTTCGTTTTGCGGGGAGGCCTGCATGGTTACGGGCGTCAGGCAGGTGGTTTTGAATGTGCCGATGGCGGAAAGAACCCGGCGGTTATTTTCCAGCCCTCCCGTATAAGGCATGTTCATGGCTGCCATGATTTGTTGAAAATCATCGAGCGCCTGACGAATCGTCCCCGCAGGAACCAGATGAAAGGGATGTTCATGAGGAAGATGGGCAATACCCTGCAAGGGATCATCGTCTGTGGCGCAAACATCAATACAACCCGTGGACAGGCAGGCGGTTGGCTCACCGGCGGTGACCAGCGCCACTTTTAAGCCCTGCCCGGAAAGCCAGGCGCCCGCGGTCAGACCCGCCACGCCTGCGCCGATGATGATGACATCGTATTCAGTGACGCTCACTTGTTTTTCTCCATCGCCAGAATGCCCAGGTAGATATATTCGACAAGCTGTTCCTCCCGCAGCTGGTCTCCCCACAGGGCGAAGCGGATGCCGCGAAACCGTCTCTGGAGAAATTCCCGCAGGGATTGCACGGATTGCTCCGTCGTTAAAATATTCATGTCATGCATAATGCCCAGCGCGCGAAACGTGCAGAACCCTCCCTGACAGGGCCCCATGCCCAGGCGTGTTCGATGCTGAATATCGCCGACATGCCGGGTACCTGTCTGCTCGATAATTCGTTCCACGTCCTTGCGGGTTACCAGTTCGCATTCGCAGACAATGTTTGTCATATCCGCCAGGCGTTTGGACAGGGGATAACCGCTGAGTTCTTCCTGCCCGTCCAGTGGTCTTTCAGCGGTTTCACAGGCTCTTTTCAGATTGAAAGCATTCATGATGGTATCGACCGTTTTCTCCGCCATGAGCCGGAAGGTCGTGAGCTTTCCGCCGACGATACTGTACATGCCGTTTTGATGGTCGATAATCTGAAAGCCACGTGAGATCTCACGGCTGTCGAGTTTTTGCGATTTGAGCAGGGGACGGACGCCGGAAAATGCCCGAATGATGCGCGTATGATTAAAATGCGGGATCATTCGGCCCGCCTCTCCGATGATCGTGTCCACCTCGTCGGGTTGAATCGCAATATTATCAGGATCTTGCACCGCAAGCGACGTGGTTCCGGCCAGACAGACCGCTTCGTTCGGAACGATAATATCGCCGTCTGAAGAAGGCCGCAAGCGGTTGATGACCATATCGGTCAGGCGGTGATTGGTGATCACCAAGCTGCCTTTCGATAAGGTAATGGGCACGTCGCAGCCGGCAAGCCCGGCTATGAGATTGGTCCAGGCGCCTGAGGCATTGACAATGATATTGCCATGAATTTCTTTCACGTCGCCGGTGGCCGCGTCGGTGGCTTTAACGCCGATGCAGCGGCCGTGGGACTGCACAATTTCCGTGACTTTGTGACGCGTAAAACTTAAGCCGCCCTTGAGCTCTGATGTTCTCATGTTGAGCATGCATAAGCGGAAAGGATCAATCGAGCAATCGGGAACCTTAATGGCTTCCTCGATGTCCGGATTAAGATTGGGCACCAGTTCGAGCGCTTTGGTGGAAGATATGATTTCCGTCGGAATGCCGACGTCGTCACAGCTTCTTAAAAACCGTTCCCGATACATTTTGGAATCACCCGGCAGACGCACAAACAATCCGCCGGTGGGTTCCACGCATTTTTCCCCGATGCGGCGGAGAATCATATTCTCATCGTAACATTCTTTGGCCGCAATCGGGTCGGACACGGCGTATCGGCCGCCGCTGTGTAAAAGGCCGTGACAGGCGCCGGTGGCACCCGCCGCATAATCACCCTTTTCGATCAGGCAATGAGGAATGCCGCGCAGCGCCAGATCTCTGGCAATGCCGCAGCCGGTAGCCCCCCCGCCGATAATGATGACGTCCGTTTTAATCATCTATGGTTCCTTACGCTTCAAGCTTGACGCTCATATCCCACGTGAAGTATTCACGTTTTTTGAACGTGCGAATGGCTAATCCCCCTCTTTTGCTTGTGCCCTTTAGGGTATAAAGAGGGGTTAGGGGAGATTTTTTACATCACAAGAGAAAATCCCCCTAAATCCCCCTTTAAGAAAAGGGGGACGTTCAATATGTTTCCTAGCGATCAGACTGGATACCTTGGTAACAAATAGTGCAGCCTTACCTTTTTACTCCTCTTCCCAACCCCTGGCACGCTCAACCGCTTTCTTCCATCTGCCGTATAGTTTTTGCCGTTTTTCCTCGTCCATCGCGGGCTGGAACCGGCGATCAACTTTTCGTCTTTCGGCAATCGTTGCCTGATCTTTCCAGAATCCGACAGCCAGTCCCGCCAGATAAGCAGCCCCCAGTGCCGTCGTTTCAATAATTTCCGGACGCTCGACCGGCACGTCCAGGATATCAGCCTGGAATTGCATGAGGAAATTGTTGGCGCAAGCGCCGCCGTCCACGCGCAGTTCGCGCAAATCAATGCCGCATTCGGCGCGCATCAATTCCAGCACGTCGCGCGTCTGATAGGCGATAGATTCCAGCGTGGCGCGGATGATGTGGTTACGGTTGGCGCCGCGGGTGAGTCCGACAATGGCGCCGCGGGCATACATATCCCAATACGGCGCGCCCAACCCCACAAAGGCGGGCACAACGTAAACGCCCTGCGTGTCGGGAATCTTCGTGGCGAAATACTCGCTGTCGCGCGCGTCGTAAATGACGCGCAAACTGTCGCGCAGCCACTGAATCGCCGCGCCGGCCACAAAGATGCTGCCTTCGAGGGCGTATTCGACTTTGCCGTCGATCCCCCAGGCAATGGTTGAAAGAAGTCCGTTTTGGGAATGGGCGAGCTTTTCACCGGTCAGCATGAGCATGAAACAGCCGGTGCCGTATGTGTTTTTGACCATGCCGGGCGTAAAACAGGCTTGACCAAACAACGCGGCCTGCTGGTCGCCCGCGTCTCCGGCAATGGGAATTTCCGCGCCCAGAACCCGCGCATCGGTGACCCCGTAAACAGCGGAGGACGGCTTAACTGCCGGCAGCATGGAGGCGGGAATATCGAGTTTTTCTAAAAGATAGTCGTCCCATTGGAGGTCTTTGATATTGTAGAGCATCGTACGCGAGGCATTCGAGTAATCGGTGACATGAATCTTCCCCCGGGTGAGGTTCCAGATGAGCCAGGTATCGACATTGCCGAAAAGCAGTTCGCCCCTTTGGGCTCTTTCTCTGGCGCCTTCAACATGATCGAGGATCCACTTCAATTTGGTGCCGGAAAAATAGGCGTCCAGCACCAGCCCTGTATTTTCCCGGATGTAATCTTGCATTCCCGCGGCTTTCAGTTCGTCACAGATGGAGGACGTTCGGCGACACTGCCAGACAATGGCATTATAGACAGGCTTGCCCGTGGCCTTGTCCCAGACGATGGTGGTTTCACGCTGATTGGTAATACCGATGGCCGCGATCTCTTCAGGCGCAATGCCGGTGGTGGCGAGCACTTCGCTCGCGGCGCCGCGCTGCGATCCCCAGATTTCCATGGGATCATGCTCCACCCAGCCGGGCTGGGGATAGATTTGAGTGAATTCGTTTTGTGCGATTTTAACCGCGACGCCATCCCGATTGTAAATGACGGCTCGCGAACTGGTGGTGCCCTGATCCAAAGCGAGAATATAGGATTTGTTCATCGGACCACTCCTGAGCATCAAGAAATATAATAGACCTTTGACGTTACTATGACATAACGCTTTTTGTTTGCCAATTAAAAAAAAATTGGCATGGATATTAGATTGTCGCTCAAATCAGCCATTTCATCGTCAAAACAAAACCATTTGACATCGGCAAGGCTTTTAAGCTAGTTTATCAGCCGTAAAGCTGAACGTTGACACTAAAACAAAGGTGAATGTTTTTTATGTTGAAATACAAAATCTATCTGCCGCTAGTTGTTGTATTTCTTGCCATTTTTTCCTGGGTTGCTTTAGGGGCGCAAAAAATAACATCACAAGCGAAGCAACCGCATCAGGAATCCCTGCGCTGGGTTTCGCTTTCAACGGATTCCCGCGACACGGTGCGCGAAATCATCCGTTCTGAAGTGGACAACCGCGAGTCTTTTTCCACACGACAGGAAGAAAAAACCAATCTCAAATTAGTGGAGGATGAAAAGGAAAGAGAAGATTCAGATTATAAAAACGCGATTATTACCGCAAACAAGGAGTTTGTCCGCGCAAAAAAAAGACGCGATGATGTCACGTCCCAGTTTCAGATGGCATCCACTGACCTGGACGAATCCGCCAAAGGCATCAAAACCATCCGTACGACCATTGAAAATCTGGATGGTCAGATCAACCGTTATGAACAGGACACAAAAGCGCAGCAGGAATCCCTCAAGCGCTGGCTGCAGACCGAAAAACAAGGTGAAATTCTGGTTGCTGTAATTTACACACGTGGTTTCAGAGACAGTGCTCACACGCTGGAGGGTAGCGCAGATGTGGCTTCAGCCCCGCTCATTGCCACCCATATGGGAACGTACATTCAATCCTTTACAAAAGTGATCAACCATGTCACGGCGGTTGACTTTATTCGCGCCACGGAAGAAGGCACGGCCAAATGGAACAACGAAGAACCCATCCGCATTGAGCTGGATAAAACCGTTCAAGGCACAACGTATCTGAGACTGAAACGCTATGAGTTGTATCCTTTTCAGGAAAATAAATCCGGCAAAGTCAAACCGGCGACCGGCGCCGGTTACAAAGCAGCCATTGTTCAATCCCGCAAAGATTTAGAAACGTTTCTCGTGGCCAATAAGTTTTCACCGGGCAATTATGAATTGGATAACGCGAACAAAGTCATTGCCAACACCATTCAAAACAACGCCGCTGCGGAAGAGGGATTGAACGAACAGGTTAAGACGTTTCAGGATAGAATTCTGAATTTGCAAGGCAAAACCAGTACAGCAAAAGCGGAAAGGGAAACACAGAAAAATCTCCTGAAACGGCGGGAAGAAAGTTATTATAAGTTCAGCCTTGATGTTGCCGCGATTCGGGAAAAGAAGGATCTGTCGGAAAGATCATTCCAGCAGGCGCAGGCTGTGCTACATGAAAAAAAACGTATTCATGAATCCATCATTATCAAAAGTGCTCTGGCTGCCACCAAAGGGTCACAAACACCCGCCGAAGCTTCAGCGGAAGTTATCTTGGACAAACTGGTCGAAGTGAAAAACGACGCGAAAACCCAGCACTCCAGTTCGGCAACGGAAGTCACCAATTTCCAGGTCACTTCTGAAGCAGCCTCACAATCCATCACGGAAGCCAGAATTACGGCAATCCGTTTAATATCTTTTGTCAATGAAGGAGAGAGTGTTCGGGTTAAAATGGCGTTTCGGGTGAGGACCATTCTGGAGGAGCAACCTCCCTCCGAGGAACCGGCCAGGCCGGTTGCACAGCCGCCCGTAAAAACGCAAGCCAAGCAGATGGTGGTTCCGGCACCGGAACCTCAAGCCACACCCGCCGCGCAACCACCGGTTCTTGCCAAAAAGATTCCACCGTTCAAGCGCACTTACCGCCCCCTGGCGGTCAAAGACGCGTTGGGATGCCTGTTTGAACTGCGTAGTGTCAATGTTTCAAAAGACGGCCTGCGTGTTCTGGTGGAGGTGATCAATACGGATAAAGAACCACGCAAGGTTGCTTTCTATGATGACAAATTTGGTTCGTGGCCCAGATCCAACGTTTTTAGTGAAACCGGCAATGTCTATCCTACAACTCAGGCCTATGTTTGGCAAGGCGCACAGAAAAAAACTATGGCGGAAATCGATAGTCGCGGGCGCGGCGTTGAAATTCAACCGCAGACATCCGTTACAATGGAATTGATTTTTAAAAATATTCCGGCTAATGTCAAGACCATCAAGATCAATCTGCATCCGTTTATTTATTACGGGGCCCGTGAAACCTGGCAGGAGTTTGATCTTAAAATGCCGGAGACGCGCCTGCTGAGGTAAGCGGAACCCAGGATTATTTTATCTTGCCGATGTCTTTTTCCTTGCCGATGACAACCAGCACTTCTCCGTCTTTAACAACAAAATCAGCGTGCGGCACCATATGGACATGATCGGCTATAACGTCGCGAATGGCGATGACTTCGATGCTGAATCTGTTACGCAATTGCAGTTGGGCCAGTGTTTTCCCCAGAAAGCTATTGGGCGGCGCTAATTCAAAAATCATGTAATCGTCAGACAGGGGAATATAATCCATGACGTTGGGCGAAATCAGGCTTTTGGCCAGCTTTTTGGCCACGTCCATCTCGGGGATAATGACATCCGTCGCGCCCACTTTTTCCAGAATCAGTTTGTGATCTTCGTTGGGTGCTTTGACGATGATGTTCTTCACTTTCATTTGCTTCAGATGCAGCGTGATTAAAGTTGCCGCGGCGAGATCTTCACCAAAGGATATGATGGCGATGTCATCTTCTCCAATACCGATTTCATCCATGATTTCCTGATCCGTTCCGTCCGCCAGCACCGCCTTGGTGGAATAATCACGGATCTTCTGAATGACATCTTTATTTTTATCGATCGCCACGACTTCAAAACCGTTTTCAAACAACGTGCGCGCGATATGGTAACCGAAGATGCCCAACCCGATGACTACTGCTCTTTTCATTTATTTCCCTCCAAATGAGTTCTGTTTTCTTGAATAGTATCTTATGCTGCCCAGAATGCCAACTCTGCAAGTAGGGAACGGTCCTGCCACCCGCAGGGTGGTCGCAATCGTACCCTACGGATTAACCCACCATCACGGATTCTTCCGCATAAGTTATGCCCCTTTTCCTCGCCGAATACCAGGCAAAGGCCAGCGTCAAAGGCCCGACACGTCCGATAAACATCATGATAATGATGGCATATTTCTGAATATCGTTTAATTTCGGTGTGAGATTCATCGACAGTCCGACCGTGCCGAAAGCGGAAAACGTTTCAAAGACATATTCAATAAACTGGTAGCGGCTGGCGAGCGGCGCCCCGCTGGTGCCGCTGAAAAACAAAAGTACGGCAGTTATCACACCGATAATGATTGCCGACGCAAAAATGATGGAAATGGTGCGATCTACAAGCTCCGGCGGAATTGTGCGGTTGGCAATGTTGACATTTTCATTACCTTTCATACGGTTGATAATTAGCAGTGTCAGAATTGCAAAACTGGTGGTTTTGACGCCGCCGCCTGTTGAACCGGGCGAGGCGCCGATAAACATCAGGATGATGATGACCAGAATCGTCGAGTTGGTCAAAGCTCCAATATCCACGGTATTGAAGCCGGCAGTACGCGAGACGACAGACTGGAAAAAAGATGATAAAAGCGCTGTCTTTGTGGTTGCTCCTCTTAAAGTATTGTGCATCTCCATAAAGTAAAAACAGGCCGCACCGACAAGAATCAGCGCGGCTGTTGTTATCAAAACAATCTTGGTATGGAGCGACAGCTTCTTTTCCGCGCCGCGAAACTTGGCGACAACTTCCTGTTGTACGATAAACCCAATTCCACCCAAAATAATCAAAAGCATTATCGTTACATTAATGAGTACATCACTCTGATAACGCATCATACTGTCGGGAAAAAGGGAATAGCCGCAATTATTAAAAGCGGACACGGCATTATAAAGGGCATGATAAAAGGCAAGTCCCGCCGGGAATTCCTGAATAAATCTCAAAAACAAAAGGAGTGTGCCGACACCTTCGATAATCAAAGTATAGCGCAGAACTTTTTTGACAATGATATAAAAATCTTTTCTGGGCGTGTGCAGGAAAGCAGACTGAGTAATCTCGCGGCCTTTAAAAGAAATGCCTCGTCCCATCAAAGTAAATAGTACGATCGAGAAGGTGATGATGCCCAGGCCGCCCACCTGGAAAAGAACAAGGGTAATCAACTGACCGATGACAGACAGGTCTTTTCCGATATCCACCGAGGCCAGACCCGTTACGCAGACGGCGGACGCGGATGTAAAGAGCGCATCAACAAAACGCAGACTACCCCGGCTGGAAGAAAAAGGAAACCACAACGCCAGCGTTCCCAGTAGAATAAACGTTGCAAAACTGAACACAAAGATTCGAGTCGGTGTGAGATGGCGTGAGAAAAATGTCTTAAGGATAAGATAGCGCTTCATAGATGCCCGTCATTAAGAAGGTTTATAACTCACAATAATGCAGATTATTTATTTTTACGGTTCAAAATCATTTCCCAGATCATCAATATCGCGCCGACAGTGATTGCGGAATCAGCGACATTGAAGGCCGGCCAGTGTGCTGTTCCGATATAAACATCCAGAAAATCCACCACCGCGCCGAACCGCAGGCGGTCGATCAAGTTGCCGACCGCGCCACTGAAAATCAGTATCAGAGAGCTGACCAGCATCAGATTGCGGGGATTGCTTTTAACCAAATAATAGATGATCAAGCCTGTGGCCAGAACCGTGATGCCGGTGAAGAAAATATAGCGGAATGTTTCGGAGGCATTGGCGAGAAATCCGAACGCTGCGCCGGGGTTCATCACATAGACCAGATTAAAGAATCCGTTGATCACCGGATAGGATTCATGCAGGGTAAATCGCGACGTAATGGCCGATTTGGTGATTTGATCCAGTGCGATAATGACCGCCGCGCCGATGAGAAATATCAGTAAATTTTTTCTCAAAAAAAACTCCTTCTTCTTTTCCCCTCCCCTCGTGGGAGGGGGTAGGGGAGGGGGAATATTGTGTTATAGATTCGGCAAACAGCGGCAGCACACCGTTGGATGGTTTGCGTCTGCACCGACCGACTCTTCGTAAATCCAGCAGCGTTCACATTTCGCGCCTCGCGCTTTTTCCACGCCAACCGTCAGACCCTTGATTTCCTCACTAATATAGGGCTTGTTTATGTCTTTCTCATCGATGATCTGCAACTGCGAGACGATCAAAAGCGCGCGCAGTTCTTCCAGATGCGTTTCCAGCAGGGCGCGCATTTTATCCGGCGCGGCTATGCTGATGCGGGCATCAAGCGAATGGCCGATGACTTTTTCCTTGCGCGCCTGCTCGACGGCTTTGGCGATTTCGCTCTTCGCGTCAATCATGGCTTTCCAGCGCTCGCCCAGATCGGCGTTGAAATATTTTTCATCGACCTGCGGGAATTGCGCCAGATGGATACTTTCTTCTTTGCCGGGCCAGGCAGGCAGGGCAGCCCATACTTCTTCAGCCGTGAAGGTGAGTATCGGGGTCAGCAATCTGGTCATCGCATTCAAAATCGCAAACATGGCTGTCTGGCCGGAGCGGCGCGCCACGGAAGCGGCCTTGTTGGTGTAGAGCCGGTCTTTGAGAACATCCAGGTATAGAGCGCTCAAATCCACTGAGCAATAGTTATACAGTGTATAGAAAACCACATGGAACTGATGGCGTTCGTAAGCTTCCGTAACGCGCTTGATCACTTCCTGCAGGCGATGCAGCGCCCACTGATCCATTTCCAGCATCCGCTCATAGGCTATGCTGTCCGTGTCCGGTTTAAAATCATACATATTTCCCAGGATAAAACGGCTGGTGTTGCGAATCCGGCGGTAGGCTTCCATCAGGCGCTTAAGAATTTCCTCGGAAATACGGATATCGTCGGTATAGTCTTCCGCCGCTACCCACAGCCTGAGGATTTCCGCGCCGTATTTGGCGATGGCTTCTTCCGCGCCGATAACGTTGCCGACGGACTTAGACATTTTCTTGCCTTCGCCGTCCACGACAAAGCCGTGTGTCAGCACGCTTTTGTAGGGTGCGCGTCCACGGGTCCCCACGGATTCCAGAAGGGAGGAATGAAACCAGCCGCGATGCTGATCCGAGCCTTCCAGATACATGTCGCACGGCGAACTCAAATCTACTCTTTTTTCCAAAACCGCTGCATGGCTCACGCCGGAGTCAAACCACACATCCAGAATATTTATTTCTTTGGTAAACTCCGTATTCTTGCAATGCGGGCAGACTGTTTGCTCAGGCATCAGATCTTTCGGTTCTTTTTCAAACCAGACATCCGCGCCGCTTTTTTCCACCAGTTTCACCAGATGATCCAGAATTTCCTGGGTCAGCACTTCATTTTTGCAGGTCGCGCAATAGAAAACGGTAATCGGCACGCCCCACAACCTTTGGCGCGAGATACACCAGTCAGGACGGTTTTCCACCATGCCGTAGATGCGGTCACGCCCCCAGGAGGGAATCCACTGAACTTCATGGATGGCGGCCAGTGCTTTTTTGCGCAGGTCATTTTTCTCCATGGAGATAAACCACTGCTCGGTGGAACGGAAAATGATGGGTTTCTTGCAGCGCCAGCAGTGCGGATAGGAATGCTGCAGGGGCACATGGCCCATCAGCGCGCCGACTTCGTCGAGTTTTTTAATGACGCTGTCGTTGGCATCAAACACAAATTGGCCGGCAAAATGTTCGACGTCTTCGGTAAATTTTCCCGCGTCATCCACCGGCGCGTAGTTATCCAGGCCGTATTTGAGGCCGATTTCATAGTCTTCCTGGCCATGACCGGGCGCGATATGCACGGCGCCGGTTCCGGCTTCCAGGGTGACGAAAGGCGCCAGAATCAGGACACTATTTCTTTTCACCAGCGGATGAATGCACTTTTGGCCTTCGAGAACTTCGCCCTTGAATTCATCAAGAATTTCATATTTTTTATCGCGATAGCCGAAGGCATCGAGACAATAATCGAGCATGTCCTTGGCGACAATCAGCACGTCGTCGTCAATCTTTACCGCGGCGTAGATAAAATCATCCTTGACGGCAATAGCCAGATTGGCGGGAATTGTCCAGGGGGTGGTCGTCCAGATCACCATGTTGACTTTCTGACCGGCCAATTTGGGCAAAACCTGGCTGATATCGGACGTGAAGGCAAATTTAACGTAAATGGACGGTGTGGAATGATCGGCATATTCCACTTCGGCTTCCGCCAGCGCGGTTTTACAGGACGCGCACCAGTAAACGGGTTTCTTGCCCTTATAGACACTGCCGTTAAGATAGAGCTTCCCGAATTCGTTAATGGTGGTGGCCTCGTAAGGATAGGCCATCGTCAGATAGGGATTCTCCCATTCACCGAAAACGCCCAGTCGTTTGAATTGTTCACGTTGGATGCTTACAAATTTTTCGGCATACATGCGGCAGGCGCGGCGCTTTTCCACCTGCGACATTCCTGATTTCTTGCCGCCCAGTTCTTTGTCGACCTGGTGTTCGATGGGCAGGCCGTGGCAATCCCAGCCCGGCACATACACACCGTCAAAGCCGGTCATGTTTTTAGCTTTGATGACGAGATCCTTAATGATTTTATTGAGCGCCGTGCCCAGATGAATATGGCCGTTGGCGTAGGGAGGGCCGTCATGAAGGATATAAGGCTTCTTGCCTTTGGCCGTTTCCCGGATTTTCCTGTAAATGTTCATTTCTTCCCATTTTTTAAGCATTTCCGGCTCACGCTGCGCCAGATTGGCTTTCATTGGAAAATCCGTTTGGGGAAGATTTAATGTCTGCTTGTAATCCATTTCCTTTTACTCCTGTTTTCTTAAATAAATAGAACGCGTCAACTATCATATAAACCTATGCCTTTCAAGCATAACTCTTGGTGGGTAAAATGAATAGATTCTTACTGAATTCTTATTGCAACATGGAGAATATTTTGCTACTTTGGTTCCATATTTAGAGATTTGATTATTATTTGGACGATAACCAAAAGGAGGACAATATGAAGTTAAGATTCTTTTCCATGGCGGTTCTGACGGGAATAGTTTTTTTATGGGCATCGGCAGGTTTTTGTCAGAATGCAGTCAGCATGTCCGAATGGGTAGAAAAAGTAGGCCAGGGTGCGGTGAATTGGTCGGCAGGCTATATTGAAGCTGTCGGTATCGGCGCCCCGCCGGATAGAAGCGTCGGTAAAATAAACGCTCGGCCCATGGCTTTGCGCGCGGCGAAGGTAGATGCCTATCGCAATTTGTTGGAAATAACCAAAGGCGTTCAGGTTGATGCCAGAACCACAGTCAAGGACTTTACAGTGGAGAGCGATGTCGTCAACACCCAGGTTGAAGGTCTGATTAAAGGCGCACAAGTCGTTGATCAGCAATACATGTCCGACGGTACCGTGGAAGTCAGGGTGAGAATGCCGCTTTATGGAAATTTGTCGCAGATCATGGTTCCGCTGGCTATTGAAAAACGGAAATCAGTTCCACAACCTGCACCGGCAGCGCCGGCTCCTCCTGCGCCTGCTGTGACTGCTCCTCCTGCTCCGGTGACCTATACCGGGTTAGTGGTTGACGCCCGCGGCATTGGAGCGCGTCCGGCCATGTCACCGCGCATCTATGATGAGGATGGCAAGGAAGTTTATGGCTCGGCCAACGTGGATCGTGAATACGCCGTCCAGCAGGGCATGAGCGGATACGCACGCGACCTCACGGCGGCTCAGAGTAATCAGCGCGTAACGGCTAACCCCGTAACAGTGAAAGCACTGAAAACCGGTGGCCCCGGCAAATCCGACGTGATTATCAGCAATGCCGACGCGGGGCAGATACGCGCTTCTGCGGAGAATGCGTCTTTTATGAAAAAATGCCGGGTCATGATCGTTCTGGATTAAACCGGAAGTGCCACATGGCATAAACAGGGCCGCAGTCACGAATGCTTTGGTGGCTGCGGCTTTTTTCTATACTGAATTAAGGAATAGAGTTTGTCTAAACGCATTATCGTTCTGTCCGAAGAGGTGGCCAACCAGATTGCCGCCGGTGAAGTGGTGGAAAGACCGGCGTCGATTGTCAAGGAACTGGTCGAAAATTCTATCGACGCGGGAGCCCGCGATATCCGTGTCGAACTTACCAAAGGCGGTTGTCAGTCGATCCGGATCGCGGATAACGGATCAGGCATTGAACGCGAAGATGTGGCCCTGGTTTTTGAGCGGCATGCCACCAGTAAAATCTCGAAGCTGGATGATATCTATTCTGTCGGTTCCTTCGGTTTCCGCGGCGAGGCGATGGCCAGCATCGCGTCCATAGCTAGGGTGGAGATGCTGACCCGCCGCCCCGACGATCCGGAGGGAACAAAAGCGGTGGCCGAGGCAGGCTGTATTTCTGAAATATCTCCGGCGGGCACGCCTGCCGGAACGCAAATCACTGTGACGGAACTATTTGCCAATGTGCCGGCGCGCCGTAAATTTCTTAAGACCGAAGCCACCGAGCAAAGCGCTTGCCTTGACGCAATCACCCGTTTGGCGCTGGCGCACCCGGAAGTCCGCTTTGTAGTGACGGCCAACGGAAGGGACGTGTTTACGGCGCCTGCCGCCAGAGATGTTTCTGAACGTGTCGGCATGGTCATGGGGAATGATTTTACCGGCCATTGCCTTGCGATAAGCGGGCAAGAGGAAAATGTCCGGATCAAAGGTTTTATTTCAACGCCGGAATTTACGAAGTCCAACTCTAAAAGTATTTTTCTGTTTGTCAATTCACGCTTTATTCGAGACAACAGCATGACGCATGCGGCGCTTTCGGCCTATCGGCAGGTGATCGAACCGCGGCGCTATCCCGCGGCTGTTTTGTTTCTCGATCTGCCGGGCGAAGACGTCGATATTAATGTGCATCCGGCCAAACTGGAAGTGCGCTTCCGGAATTCCCGCGAGATTTACGATCTGGTTTCCAAAACGGTGGCGCATCGCTTGGCCTCCACGCAGACGTCTCCAGATGCTTTTGCTTATCGTTTAACGCCGCGCGAAACAACATCCGCTTCCTCCGGATTCTGGAGGCCTCAATCGTCTTATGCATCTTCGGAACGGCCGCGTGAAATATTTTCGCGACAGAATCTACGGCAGGCAATTGACGATGATTTGTTTGCGCGTGCGGGATGTCCTCCCGATGTTCCCGTTAGGGTTGAGGAAGTTTCCTGCTGGGGAAAAATCACCTTTGTGAATCGAAAATATCTGGGCCAGTTCGCCGATACGTACCTAGTATTCGGCGGGCCCGATGGTGTGATGCTGGTGGATCAGCACGCGGCGCATGAAAGGATTATCCTAGAGCGTTTAAAAGCAGCCGCAGGCGGAAAAGTAATCAGCCAGCCCTTACTGATGCCGGAGGTCGTCAGCCTCACGCCCGCGCAGATCAGTCTTTTTGAAGGCGCGATGCCCCTGCTTTCCGACATCGGTCTGGAACTGGAAATATTTGGCCGCGACGCCATTGTGGTGAAGGCCCTGCCTGCGAGTCTGCCGCATGTCCCGCCGGGCGATGTTATCTCGGATCTGGCCGACCAACTGGGCGACGGGCGGGCATGGCCATCGCTTGCGGAACGTAAAGAAAAGATACTGGCGTCCCTGGCTTGCCGCGCCGCGATCAAGGCCAATGCGGTTCTTTCTGCCGAGGAAGTTGCCTCTTTATGCCGTGATCTGGAGAACACACCCTTTAATAAAACCTGTCCGCACGGACGCCCGATCAGCGTGCAATTTTCCCTCTATGAAATTGAAAGAATGTTTAAACGGAAATAAGATGCCCAAGATTCCTCTTTTTGTCATCTGTTCACCCACGGCGACAGGGAAAACCCAGCTCGCCCTTGAACTGGTGGAGACTTTCGGTGGAGATATTGTCAACGCCGACTCCATGCAGGTTTACCGTTTTCTGGATATCGGTACGGCTAAGCCCACCGTGGAAGAACGGATGAGAGTGACGCATCATCTGATCGATGTTGTGGATCCGGATGAAGAATACAACGCCGCCGTCTATGCCGAGCAGGCGCGGGCGATTATTGAAAAAATAGCGCGGACGTCCAAACCGGTTTTTGTGGTCGGCGGAACGGGCTTGTATATCCGGGCGCTCTTACAGGGCATCATCGCCACGCCGCCGGTCGATGAAAATATCCGCAATTATTATCGGGACCTTCGGGATCGTCACGGCCGGGAATATCTTTTCGGGCTTCTCAGCGAACGAGATCCGCAGGCGGCGGGGCGTATCAACCTCAACGATTCCGTGCGGGTCATCCGGGCGCTGGAGGTTTTGGAGCAAAGCGGCCAGTCCATCATTGCCTTGCAGCAAAAACATGCGTTTGCCGATTGTCCTTATGATGCCTGCAAAATCGGCCTCTCCATTGAACGCGCCGAGTTAAAAAAGAGAATCGCCCTGAGGACCTCGCGAATGGTGGAAGCGGGGCTGGTCGAGGAAGTGCGTGAGCTACTGAAGCGAGGGTACAGCGAGAAACTAAAAGCCATGCAATCTCTGGGATATAAGCAGGTTGTTGATTTTATCCGAGGCAGATCCGAATGGGATCGGGCGCTTGAGTTAATCAATCGGGATACCTGGCAATATTCCAAAAGACAGTTGACGTGGTTTTCGGCGGACAAAACCATCAACTGGTTTGCTCCCGATCAGTTTGAGGCCATCAGAAAAACCGTTGCGACATTCCTGGAAAGGAAGAACTAATATTGCCTTGACTTAAAACCGCACTAAAGCTAGTTATGGGGTAAGTTTTAACGGAAAATTTGGAAAACATTTAAGGGGCATACCTCTTTGGAAAAAGAAAGGAGCAAAATATGTTTCATGACTCCAGAAGGAAGAATGTTTTTTCGCTTATCATATTGTTTGCGGCTGTTTTACTGATTGTTGCCTGCGGGCCCAAAGCCCGGCAGCCGGTAAGTCAATTGGATACTCCTGAACATCATGTCTATACAGGCGTGAAACTCCTCGATCAGGAAAAGTATGCTGACGCTCAGAGAGAATTTGAACTGGCTTTGGAATTGGACAATAAATATTCCAAGGCCTATACCGGCATCGGACTGGTCAAAACTTATATGACACCGGCTGATTTTAAGGGCGCCTGGGATAGTCTCCAAAAAGGGGCCAAGTATGCTCATGCGGATGATGAAATTCTTTTTGGCAAGGTTAGCAAGATCCGTTTCTATACGCAAAGCAAACTGGAAAAGAAATGGCTGAATCTTTCCGTGGATGAATTTGATGTGGCGGTGAAAATCGATCCGAAGCATTCCGCCGCCTACTATTTTATGGGTCTGGCTTATAAGCAATCTTGTGACTTTAATGCCGCAGGTCAGATGTTTGCAAAAGTTCTGGAACTGAAAACGGATTATGTGTATCAAGCCGACATGGAATGGACTTTTATCCAGAAGGTTCAGCGGGCGATGCCCGGCTCCGTGACGGGCAAGCAGATTGCTTTGGTTACGCGCATTAACCGTGCGGACGCCGCTGCCCTGTTTATGGAAGAATTAAAGATTGATGTCCTGTACAAAAAGAGAACACCAAAGACATTTGACACATCTTTCAAAGATCCTGAAAAGGCTGCTCAGACTGCAAAGGTAGCCAAGTTGACGGCCAACGACATTGCCAATCATCCCTTGAAAATGGATATTGAAGGGATACTGGAGATCGGTGTGCGCGGATTGGAAAATTATCCCGACGGCAATTATCATCCCGGCGAAATAATTACCCGCGCCGCCTACGCCATGATGCTGGAAGATATTTTGATTAAAGTGACGGGCGATAACGCTTTGGCCACTAAGTTTATTGGTTCCAACTCGCCTTTCCCGGACCTGCGGGCGGACTTGCCCTATTTCAACGCTGTCATGGTCGTGACGTCCCGGGGCATTATGGAAGCGAAAGATTTAACGACCGGTGAATTCGCACCGTTTAAACCCGTGGCCGGTGTGGACGCTCTTTTGATTATCCGCAAAGTTAAAGAAGGGTTAAAATTTAACTAACGGTGTTTTGGCAAAGTTATTTGAGAGGCGGGACGGGTTTTGTCCCGCCTCTCAAATTTTGAACACTGACAGGCGATAAAATTGAAGTCGAAAAGGGCGTAGGCCCTTTTCGAGTATTTATAATGGGAGATTAATATTCAATGGTAACAAAAGAGTTAGGCAAATCGTTTGAACCGGCCGAGGCCGAAAAAAGGCTATATGATTACTGGCTAAAAAATAAGTATTTTCGCGCTAAGGATAAAAGCGATGCCCCCGCTTTTTCCATCGTTATCCCGCCTCCGAATGTGACTGGGATGCTGCATATGGGACATGCGCTTAACAATACCTTGCAGGATGTCATCATCCGTTTCAAGAGGATGCAGGGCTATAACACATTGTGGATGCCGGGTATGGATCATGCCGGCATTGCCACCCAAAATGTAGTAGAACAGCAATTAAGGAAAGAAGGGTTATCCCGCCATGATCTGGGGCGCGATAAATTCATTGCCCGCGTCTGGGAATGGAAAGAAAAATACGGTGGCGTGATCATCAATCAATTGAAACGCCTGGGCTGTTCCTGCGATTGGGAGCGTGAACGCTTTACCATGGACGAAGGCCTGTCCCAAGCCGTCCGGGAAGTTTTTGTACGGCTTTATAATGAAGATATGATTTACCAGGGTGACTACATTGTCAACTGGTGCCCGCGTTGCCACACCGCCATTTCCGATCTGGAAGTGGAATTCAAGCAGGATCAAAGCTTTCTATGGAATATCCGTTATCTACTTGCCGACGGCAGCGGAGAAATTGTGGTGGCTACGACCCGGCCGGAGACGATGCTGGGCGATACCGCCGTGGCCGTCAATCCCGCCGATCCCCGCTACAAGGATAAAGTCGGGAAATTTATCATTTTGCCGCTGATGAACAAGCAAATACCGATCATCGCAGACGACTATGTGACGATGGATTTCGGTTCCGGCGCGGTGAAGATCACACCCGGCTCCGATCCTAACGACTTTGCCATGGCCGAGCGCCATAATCTGGAGATCATTTCGATCATGGACGGGCATGGTATTATCAATGATCATGGCGGAAAGTACAAGGGACAGGATCGTTATGAGGCGCGCAAGAACGTGATCGCCGATCTGGAAAAGGGCGGTTATATGGTCGGCACCGAACCTTACGCGCACAATGTGGGCCAGTGCTACCGCTGTAAAACGGATATTGAGCCCATGGTGTCCAAGCAGTGGTTTGTCAAAATAAAACCGTTGGCCAAACAGGCCATTGCCGCTGTTACCAAAAAGAAAACGAAGATCGTGCCCGCCTCCTGGGAAGCCACGTATTTTGACTGGATGCACAATATCCGTGATTGGTGCATCTCACGGCAGCTTTGGTGGGGTCACCGTATTCCCGTGTGGTATTGCGGCAATTGCGGTAAAGTCATCGTCTCCACAGTGGATCCCGCCTCATGCCCCGTTTGCGACGGCACGGAACTCCGACAGGACGAAGATGTGCTCGACACCTGGTTCAGCTCAGCGCTCTGGCCGTTTACCACCTTAGGCTGGCCCAAACGGACGGGGGCCCTCAAAACTTTCTATCCGACCTCACTTCTGGTTACCGGCTTTGACATTTTATTTTTCTGGGTGGCCCGGATGATGATGATGGGAATTTACGTCATGAAAGACGTGCCTTTTAAGGATGTTTATCTTCATGCGTTGGTGCGCGACGAAAAAGGCGAGAAGATGAGCAAATCCAAGGGTAACAGCATTGACCCGCTGGTGATGATCGACCAATATGGTACGGATGCGTTTCGCTTTACGCTCGCCGCGTACACAGCGCAGGGGCGCGATGTGCGCATGTCGCCGGAGCGCATTGAAGGCTACAAATTCTTTGTCAATAAAATATGGAACGCGGCCAGACTGACGCTTAACAATCTGGCGGATTTCGATGAATCCGTGCCCTCGGCTGCACCGGATTCGCTGCCGGAGAAATGGATCAAGGCGAAATTAAACGAAACGATTGAAGAGGTCACGCGCAGCCTGGAAGAATACCGTTTCAACGACGCCTCCGCCGCCATTTATAATTTTATCTGGCATGAGTACTGCGACTGGTATCTGGAGATTAGCAAACCGGCGCTCTATGGCAAGATCAGCGCCGAACAAAAGCAAGTGACTCAACGGACGATGAAAGAGGTTTTCGGAGCCATGCTGCAACTGCTGCATCCCTTCATGCCGTTTGTGACTGAAGAGCTCTGGCAGGCGCTTAAGGGTAGCGATGAGAACGCCATTATGGTCAGCAAATTCCCGGTTGTTCAGGAAGCGTGGAATGAGCAAGCGGCCCAAAAGGATATGGAAATGCTCATGGAGATCATCACCTCTATTCGCAATATCCGCGGTGAAATGCGGATTCCGCCTTCGAAAAAATTAAAGGTTTTGATTTCGGTTGCAGAGGAGCAAAGTAAGAAAATAGTTGAAACGGGCAGTAACTACATTCTGAATTTGTCCAATCTGGAATCATTGGTTGTCGACATAAACCTGGTCGAAACGAAAGGTGTGGCGACCGGTGTGGTCGGCACGACAAAGATTTTTGTTCCGCTGTCTGGTATTGTGGATATTGCCGGAGAAAGAGCGCGTTTGGATAAGGAGTTGGCAAAAGTGTCCAAAGATTTGGAGCAAAGTTCTCGGAAGCTTGCCAACGATGATTTCCGCGCTAAGGCTGCTCCCGAAATTATTCAAAAGGAAGAAGATAAACTAAAAGGTTTCCAGGAAAAATTCACGGCATTGGAGAGCGCACTGAAGAAACTCAATGAGATTGCCGTGTGATGGAAAAACACATTAAAACCATCATTGAAGCCGCGCTGGCCGAGGATATCGGCACAGGCGATATCACCACTCAGGCCACTGTCAGCCCTAAAAAGCAGGGCAGGGCGCAAGCCATTGCCAAAGACGGTTTTGTCATAGCCGGTCTGGAGATTTTTGAAGAAACATTTCGGCTTCTGGATAAAAGCATCAAAGTTAAAAAATTAATTAATGACGGATGTAGGACAAAGAAAGGTGATGTGATTGCTGAAGTCGTAGGCAGTCTGTCCAACATTTTGCAGGCTGAACGCGTCGCGCTGAATCTATTTCAACGAATGTGCGGGATTGCTTCGCTGACAGCAAAGTACGTAGAAGCCGTGCACAAAACCAAATCAATAATTCTCGATACGCGTAAGACCATGCCCGGCCTGCGTGTTTTGGATAAGATGGCTGTGCGCATTGGCGGCGGTCAGAATCATCGCTCTGGCCTGTATGACGGCGTGCTCATTAAAGACAACCATATCGAAGCCGCAGGGGGCATTACAGCTGCGGTAACTGCGCAAAGAAAACGCCTGCCGCACACCTTGAAAATTGAAGTTGAAACCAAAAACATGCGGGAAGTGAAAGAAGCCCTGATGTGCGGCGTGGACATCATTATGCTTGATAACATGACGATTGACGCCATGAAGAGAGCCGTTGATTTTGTCGCCGGCCGTGCACTTCTGGAGGCCTCCGGCAATGTCAGCCTGCATCGTGTTTACGAAATTGCCTCCACCGGCGTGGATTTAATTTCCGTCGGCGAGCTTACCCACTCCGTCCGCGCCGTGGATATATCCCTGAAGGTAAGAGGCCATGGGCTATAGGCTAGAGGTCGTATTTCGCATCTCGTGAAACGTAACAAAAATGCCTTATGATTGTCCCCCGCTGGCGGGGGTGCGTAGCGGGGGTGGAACGAATCCGCCGATTCTGATTGATAATGGAACCGCTACTTTTCATCCACCCAACGAAACGCTATGAAGATAAATCAAGAAGACCTAAAACAAAATCTTGCCGGCAAATTGATTGGCCATCGGCTTCATTACTATGAGTCTATCGATTCGACCAATGAGGAGGCTTTTCGTCTGGGCGTTCAAGGGGCGCCGGAAGGGACAGTGCTGATCGCAGAAAGCCAGAGTGCGGGTAAAGGAAGGATGCAGCGGGTATGGTATTCACCGGACGGCGCCAATATTTACACATCCATCATTTTGCGTCCAACGTTCGAAACGTCGCGTGCGTCGCAGATTTCTATTGCTGTCGGTGTCGCTGTGGCGGAAACCATCGATTACTATTGCCCAGGTAAAGCGCGGCTCAAATGGCCCAATGATGTTCTGATTGGCGGAAAAAAAGTCTGCGGCATTCTGGCGCAAATGAAAATGTCAGTAAGCGCAATTGACTTTGTTGTTGTGGGCATCGGCATTAATGTCAATATGAACCATCAAGAATTTCCACTGGATATTCAAGAGATTGCCACATCTTTGGCTGTTGAAACAGGGCGCGAAATATCGCGTTTGGAAGTGATAATTAGCCTGTATGAAAATTTTACAAAATGGTATATGACGCTCCAGGAATGCGGCTTTGAGTCCGTCAGGCAGAAATGGCTTAACCTATCGTCGATGATCGGTAAGACTGTTTCGGTCATGTTTCGGGAAGAAACGACGAGCGGTAAGGCCGTCGGCATGGATGAGGACGGTTCACTGATAATTCTGACAGCCGGAAATGAAACAGTGAAGATTTCAGCGGGAGACGCGACAATACTAAAGAGGTGAATATTTATGCTGTTAGTCATCGATGTAGGAAACACAAACACCGTGTTGGGACTTTTTGATGAAAACCAATTGCAGCATGATTGGCGAATCCGAACGGAGATTGACCATACCATTGATGAATATGGTGTGCTGATTTATAATTTATACCAATCCAGCCGGATGAAAGCCAAAGAGATCAAAGCCGTCACGGATATCATTATTTCGTGTGTTGTACCCCCAATGCTCAATATCCTTGAGCCTCTCTGCGTTAAGTATTTTAACATCAAACCGCTGATCGTAGGCCCCGGAATTAAAACGGGCATGCCGATTTTTTATGACAATCCCAAAGAAGTGGGCGCGGATCGAATCGTCAATGCAGTGGCCGCTTTCCACAAGTATCGCAAGGAATCGATTATTGTTGATTTTGGTACGGCGACCACGTTTGACTATGTTTCGCCCAAGGGAGAATATATGGGGGGCTGCATCGCGCCGGGGATTGTGATTTCCAGCGAAGCGCTTTTTGAAAAGGCTTCCAAATTACCGCGTGTCGAATTCAGCAAGCCCAAAACGGTAATTACAAAGGACACGGTCAGCGCTATGCAGGCGGGAATTATGTATGGCTATGCGGGGCTGGTGGACGGCATCGTCGAACGGATGAAAGCGGAAGTCAAAACCAATCCACTCGTTATTGCCACGGGAGGCTTGGCGCGGATTGTTGCGCCGGAGACCAGGACGATTGAGAAAATTGAAGAGATGCTGACGCTGGACGGTCTGCGTATCATTTATGAGCTCAATAAGAAATAAATCATGTTGAATGTCGGTTTAACAGGCGGTATCGCCTGCGGAAAATCAACCGTCGCGCAAATGTTAGTTTGTCTGGGCGGTCATCTGATTGATTTTGACAAACTGGCGCATGAAGTGCAGGAGCCGGAAAAGTCTGCCTGGCACGATGTTGTCAAATGCTTTGGCTCGGAGATTTTGCAGCCGGATCGAAAAATAGACCGCAATAAACTGGCGGCGGTTGTTTTCAACCATCCGGAAAAACTCCGGATGCTGAATGAGATCGTTCACCCGCGCGTTTATGAAGAGTGGCGTCACCGTCTGGCGCAAATTAAAACACAAAATCCACACGCCATCGTTATTGCGGATATTCCCCTGTTGTTTGAAGGCCGGAAGCAATATCTTTTTGATCTGACAATTCTGGTAATGATTGAGCCTGCCGAACAAATCGACCGCCTGATGATGCGTGATGCCGTATGTCGTGAGGATGCCGAACTTCGATTAACCTGTCAGATGCCGATTCGCGATAAAATACCCCTTGCGGATATTGTGATCGACAATCAATGTGCTATTCACGAAACAGAAAAAAAAGTGGCCGAGGTGTGGCGAAAATTATTGGAACGGGAAATAAATAAGAAAGATTAATGCAAAACATCATAATGATTGGAGGTAAATAGATGATTGAAAAAAATGTTAAGACTGATTTCAGCGCAAACGTGTTCGAGCCGGTGATCGGATCGGGTACGTTTGTTCACCCGCTGGCGGCGGTGATCGGCAACGTCATTCTGGGAAATAACGTCATGGTGGCGCCGATGGCCTCGGTGCGTGGCGATGAAGGCCAGCCGCTTTATATCGGTGATGAATCGAATGTTCAGGATGGTGTGGTCATTCACGCGCTGGAGACGGAGCAAGACGGCCAGCCGGTGGAAAAAAATCAGATGGACGTTAACGGTAAAAAATATGCGGTCTATGTGGGGAACCGTGTATCGCTGGCGCATCAGGTGCAGATTCACGGTCCGGCCGTTGTCATGGATGATACGTTTGTGGGGATGAAGGTATTGGTCTTCAAATCTTTTGTCGGAAAGAATTGCGTCATTGAGCCGGGCGTTATTTTAATGGGCGTCAAAGTGGCCGATGGCCGCTATGTACCGGTGGGTTCGGTCATCAAAACGCAAGCTGAGGCGGATGCTCTTCCTTCGATCACTGCCGACTATCCGCTCAAAGACATGAATAAAGGCGTGCTGCACGTGAATAAAGCGCTAGCGAAGGG
>CAIVDK010000121.1 GCA_903904655.1 uncultured delta proteobacterium
GCAGCAAGCTGCGGAGAATTAACGCTCGTCCCGCCAAAGCGGGATTAAAATACATTCCAATAGGGCCGCATACCGGCAATCACCGATTTTATGACCGGTTTATTTTCATCATCGGCTTCCTGTTCCATGGCGTCAAGCTTTGTGTCCGTCCAATGCGTTTCATCAAACATCTCTTCGAGCGTCGCCTTGACCGATCGGACCAGTCCTATGATATGATAACCACCTTCCAGCACCGCCACGACCCTTCCTGCACAACATTTATCCGCAATATTGAGCAATACACGTGCCATGGCGGCAAAGCCCTCCGGCGTGACGCGCATCCCACCCAACGGATCTTGATAGTAGGTGTCGAACCCGGCCGAGATGAGAATCAATTCCGGCTCAAACGCCTGTGCAATCGGTTCCAGAATTCTGCGAAACGCCGAGATGAACGTCCCATTGACCGCACCCGGTCTGAGCGGCACATTCACCGTATAACCCAAAGCGTTACCTTCGCCGATCTCCTGCAGGCCTCCCGTACCCGGATAATGTGGATACTGATGCGTGGAAAAATACAGCACCCGCCGGTCGGGATAAAAAATATTCTGCGTGCCGTTACCGTGATGCAAGTCCCAATCAACAATCAGGATTTTTTTCAGGCCATGCTTGTTCATTGCGTGCATCGCGCCGATGGCGACATTATTAAAAACGCAAAAACCTTCGGAATTTCCTGCACCCGCGTGATGGCCGGGCGGTCGCACCAGGGCGAAAGCGTTATCCACTTCCCCGGTCATAACACCGCTGATGGCATTCATCAGACCGCCTGCCGCCAGTTTGGCAATTTCATAAGTGTCCGGGCCGGCAACGGTATCCGAATCGAGAAATACACAATTCTTTCCGGCAGTTTCGGCAATATGGTTAATGTAAGATGGCGTATGGACGTAAGCGATTTCGTCATGACTGGCAGCGCGAGGCTCGATGCCAACATACTTCCAGGACATGTTAGAGTTGTCCAGCATTTCATAAACAGCCGCTAGGCGCTCGGGACTTTCTGGATGCGAAAAGCCGGAAAAGTGCTGCAAATAGCTATTATTTTTAACAATTCCAGTTCTTCGAGACACACGCGCCTTCTTTCAGAAAAATGCTTTAGAATGGCTGGTCGTGTATCATAAATGATTTTAAAGAGCAAATGGTTCGACGGGAGGCGTAAAGTGTGAAGCGTAAGGCGTGAGCGTAGGGAACGGTATTAACATTTCAGAAAAACATTTAACAGATAACCTGTTTGATATAAGTCCTCTTCCTGCGGGACCGGAAAGCCATAGGCTGTACTTTGATTGTCATTCAATGTATCTTCGGAGGCAAAATATGAGGAAAGATGCGAAAAGGAAATCGTGGGCATGTCTTCTATTTTCTCGAAGATTATTCGGATTTCAGGCTCTGCCGGTTTCATACTTACACACTTCCTTAATTCATAAAATAATCCGCGGTGACGGTGACGGCTTTGATCCCCACGGAAATCTTGCTTCCATCTGATTTTTTGCCGTTTACGACAAATTCACTCAAACCCACATGGTTGGCTGGATCTCCCCAATCATAGGTATATCCCAGAGATGTCCACGGGTAGGGTTTGGCGACCGTATAAATATATTTTTTCCGGTTATTAATATAGTTTTCATAGGTTGTAAATCCGCACTCGTTCCACTGCGTATTACAATTCGGACACTGTGCCGAATCGCAAGTCATGTCGGCATACACCAGTTCCGTTGAACTGTACTGGCGAAAACGCGAGCTGTATTTACCGCCGGGGAAGGCAATTTCCGCTTCCTGATCCGTTACCTCGGGATCGGGCGAGGGCCGGAAAAGATCGCTGGGCGAAACCCACATTTCTAAAAAGCAGACTTTGTTTTGCGCGTCGGTGGGCGGCAATCCAAGCAGCTGCGCAATTCTCATGGGGGTGGCGACTTCCTTTGTGAAAAAATTCTTCAGCTCGGGGGCCAGGGTAACGTACGTGTCCCGGCTGTACTGGCACTCCTTGCCTTCCTTGCAGGTGTCCGTGGGCTGACATCCGCCGACGGGGCATTTGTAAATGTTGCAGGCATTTTGATCAACCCAGCTCACCACGAGGACACGCGATCCCACAACATTATTTTCCCAGACCAGATTGGTGTTTTCCGGTATAATAGCCGTCAGGTTCTTGGAAATTTTTGCAGTTGTCACCTTGGCTGCATCCTCGCACGCCAGCATATAAGCCGCATAGGGATCATAGGCCGATGTGTCCCTGCCGCAGCCTGTCAACACAAAAAGCGAAAAGACCAGAATAAATGACGCGACGGACAACCCGGGTAAATTCCTGAATAATTTCCTTTGGTTTTTTTTCATTTTATTTTCTCCTGAATCAACCACCTCGCAGCAAGCTGCGGAGAATTGACGCTCGTCCCGCAACAGCGGGATTAAATAGACCATTTTACGACCCTCCGGTAGCCATTGACAATCACCAGACAAGCCAATATAAGAAGCAGTCCTTTTACGGCAACAGAATGACTTAAATATTTCATATCGTCAAGGGCTACGATCAATGAATAAGAAAAAATTTAAGGGGTGGTCTTATTTTGCTCCAGCGCGACTTTATCGAGTCGCTTTTATTTTATGCGTCGTTTTATTAAGCGGATGCGCATCTGTTGGAGAGCAGATCTGTATTGAGCATCGGACGGCATTCGATATCGGTTCCGCGACCATGAAAATGA
Organism: uncultured delta proteobacterium; assembly: GCA_903904655.1. GTDB lineage: Bacteria > Desulfobacterota > Syntrophia > Syntrophales > Smithellaceae > UBA8904. Next base: position 2,724 of record CAIVDK010000121.1, read on the forward strand.
AAACCGCGAAAGTTGACAAATGCCGCGAACCCTCTGTCGAGATCACCCGGCAAAAAGAAGTCAAAGTTTCTTTTGCTGAAAACACCCGGAATTATTTATTAAGCCGCGATATTCAAAACATCGGAATAGAACAATTGAAGATCCTGAAAAAAGAGGCGATGACGCAGGGCGCGCAAACCTTCGCGGGCGTCGCCACGGCGGCATTTCGGCAGGCGGACAATACGCCCCTCTTTCTTGCGGAAATCAAAGCTGAGACGGGGATAAACATCAGGATGATTTCACAGGATGAAGAGGCTGTTTTAGGTTATAAGGCAGCGACAGCGAATACCAAAAACCCGTCGGAAAATATCGTTGTCTGGGACATTGGCGGCCATTCCATGCAGATGATCATGAAGCACAGAGATCAGAATTACCGTGTGTATCGCGGGCGCCTGGCCTCCCTGTCTTTTAAAAATCAAATCATAGAAACAATACAGCGTCGTGCCGCCGACGGACAGGCCTCGCCCAATCCCATCGGCAGGCAAAATCTGACCGCGGCCCTCGAGATGGCCATGAATGCCGCGGGGGATGTCCCGGACGAGATCAAAAATTCTATTCGTCAAGCGGGAGCAACCATCATAGGCATCGGCGGCGTACACAATCAGAGCGTTCGAAAACAGATAGGGAAGAATTCTGCTTACCATCGCGATGATCTCGCCAATGCCCTGAAGGATAAACTCGATTTAAGCGATATCCAAATAGGCGGGCATTATGCGGATACGGACGTTTCCAACTTGATATTAGTCTTGGGTTTCATGAAAAAGCTGGATATAGAGGAGGTTCATCTGACGGATGTGAACCTGACGGATGGCATCTTAATCGATCCGGCTTTTTGGTAAATATTATTTTTAAAGGAGAAAAATTTATGGCAGAAGAAACAAAGGAAAAATGGCTGAATTATCTTGCGCTGACAACGGTTATCTTCGCGGTTTGCGCAACCCTTTCCACATTTAAAGGCGCGGGCTATTCGACAAAATCGGTGCTTTCACAAACACAGGCGGCCAACCAGTGGGCGTATTATCAGGCCAAAAGCGTTAAGGGGTACCTGTATGAAATCCAACGTGAGTCTTTAGAGTTGGAAATAAAGAAAGACAACGGTAAAGCGTCAAAATCAGTAGCCGGCGAGTACGAAAAGAAAATAGCGCTTTATACGCAAAAAATTAAAAAATACGATGGTGAAAAAGCGGAAATCTTCAAAGAGGCAAAACGGCTGGAGTCGCAAAGAGACGAAGCGCAGAAGCATTCCGGCATTTTCGGCATCGCCGTCATCTTTCTGCAAATTGCCATTCTACTTTCATCCATCGCGGCATTGATGAAAAACAAGCTGGTCTGGCTGGCTGGCGCCGCCTCAGGAACAGTCGGGCTGGTTTATTTTGCCAACGGCTTTTTGCTGTTTTTCTAAACCGGGAAGAAATGCACTGTCACAGATCAATGCTGTGCTCCCTGCTCTTGGAGCGAGGCGCGAAAGTGGAATGAAATGAAGAGTTGTAAAAAGCCGTGCTGGAAACAGCACGGCTTTTTTAATCCTCTCTGACCCTCCTTTCAAAAAGGAGGGAAGCTTGTACTGTTTTCTATATGTTCTTTGCTGCGTTTTCTATCGCTTTTTTAATTGCGTCGAGTTTTTCGGGACTCATCTTCACGGAAATACCCATCACTAGCGTGCGGCCTAAAATGTCTTCCGCAAAAGGTATGCTCTTGCGGTCATACTTGACCTTGCCCTTGTAGGACTTACTCTTGAACGGATATTGCTTGGAGTTAGCCGTGGAAAACGCGAGGAAATGCTCCCAGTTGGGCACGTAATGCCACTTGTTATTCTTGTAGCAGGTCGTATCAAGGCCTCCGGCAGAAAGCAGTTTCTGGAATGTGAGCGCCATTTTTTCATCGGGAAGATTAAACGCCAGGAATGTTGCGGAATCGCCTTCCGGATCGCGTTTGGCGCGGAACCCGACATCCGGGATGGCGGCGGCAAGTACGTCCATAATCATCTTTTTATTTTTCTTCTGTTCGCCGATGAGGTAATCCAGTTTCCTCAACTGAGCCAAGCCTAAAGCACCTTGCAGTTCGTTCATCCGATAATTAAACCCCAGAATGGTCCGACCTTCGAGCCCGCGACCGACTTTGGGATTATGATCGTGACCATGATCATGGTACCATTCCGACCGCAGATACAAATCCTTCTTGTTGGTTATCACCATCCCGCCTTCGCCGGTCGTTAATGTTTTAACATAATCAAAGCTGAAGGTGCCCATGTCGCCGAAGGTGCCCAGTTTTTTGCCTTTGAAGCTCGCGCCGCAACCCTGGGCATTGTCTTCCAGCACCATCAATTTGTTCTTGCGGGCAATTTTGATGATCCTGTCGATGTTGGCTGCCACCCCGCACATGTGGACGGGAATGACTGCCTTGGTGTACTTGGTCATCTTCTTTTCTATTTCATTGGGATCAAGGTTAAGCGTGTCGTCAATATCCACCATGATGGGAATCGCGCCGACTTCCAGCACCGCTTCGTAGGTGGCCAGAAACGTAAAAGCCGGGACTAAAACGTCGTCGCCGGGACCGACATCCATCGCCTCCAGGGCGACTTTGAGCGCCGACGAACCGGAGGTCACGCCCAGGGCGAATTTAACGCCGCAGTATTTAGCAAATTCTTCTTCAAACTGGCGGACTTTGAAAACGCCTTTTCTTTCCTTATCAAAATTATAACGCATCAGAATGCCGGTTTCCAGCACATCCATCACTTCTTTAATTTCTTCCTGACCAATCAGTTCAGCTCCTGCCATGAGTTTTACCCTTCCTTTCTTAGACCAAGTTGCTTTCAAGCATTGGCATTAAAAAGCTTCCGCGTAAATCGCGATCATATCTTCTTTTGTCATTTTGCGGGGATTGTTTTCCAGCGGTCTTGCAACCGTCATGGCTACATCCGCCAACGCCGGAAAATCTTTTTCCTCAACGCCGAAATCCCGAATCGAGGAGTCAACGCCGCAATCTTCAATCAGGGCTTCAACCGCATCCACCGCCAGATAAGCGGCTTCGCGGGCGGGCAGACCTTCCGTACATTCTCCCATCGCGTCGGCGACATCGGCGAATTTTTCCAGGGCGCCGGGGAGATTAAACGCCATGACCGACGGCAGCAGCATCGTGTTGGCCAGACCGTGGCCGACACCATATTTGCCGCCCAGCGGATAAGACAAAGAATGGACGGCGGTGACGCCCGCGTTGGCAAGTCCGATGCCCGCGTACAGGCTGCCCAGCAGCATCCGTTCGCGCGCGGCAATGTTTTTGCCGTCATGGACACAGGTACGCAGATTTTCGGCGATCAGCGAGATGGCTTCCAGTGAAAACATTTCACTCATCGGTGACGAGTTGATTGAGGTGTAGGATTCAATCGCGTGACACAAAGCATCCAGGCCGGTCTGCGCCGTGGGCGCGGGCGGCAGCGTGAGCGTCAGTTCCGGATCTAAGAGAGCCAGTTCAGGATAAAGATAAGGGCTATTCATGCCTTCTTTCTTTTTCAGATTCTTGCGAACAAACACAGCGGTAAACGTGACTTCACTGCCGGTGCCGGCGGTGGTGGGAATCATGATTTTGGGCAGGCCGGCCTTCGGGACTTTATTCAACCCCAGATAATCCGTGGCGGCGCCTTTATTGGTGGCGATGACGGCGATGGCCTTGGCCACGTCCATCGCGGAGCCGCCGCCGATGCCGATCACCATGTCGCATTTATCTTTGACGGCCAGCGCCGCGCCTTCGTCCGCCAGTTCGATGCGGGGCTCCGGTTCCACCTTATCAAAAACAGTGAACTTGATACCTTCGGATACCAGAATGCTGGCGATTCTTTCCTGCAATCCCGTTTTAGCCAGGTTTTTATCGATAACAATCAATGGATTTTGCGCGTGATGCTCTTTAACATGGCTGGCAAGCGTTAAAATTGATCCGTTGCCGAAAACAATCTTTTTGGCGCCGGTAAAAGAAAATAGTTTTCTCATAATAAACGACCTCCATCGTTATGGGTTAGGATTTGGTTACTCTGTACATTTCAAGGTTTTCCTTTCACGCCAAATCAGACCTAAAGTCAAGTATTTTTGTGGTGTGCATACCATTCCAGTTGCCGGCAGATGCCGCGGAGAATCTTGACCTCCCGCGATAAAAGACCGGAGCGGGAGAAAAAGCGGCGCAAATCCAGCATCCAGTATTCCGGGTTTTCCGGATTCAAAAAGCCGATTTTGCCGAGCAGTTCTTTGATTTGTAGATACATGCCTTCTGTCTCGGATGATAACGCCAATTTGGGTGTCGCCTCCGCCGGGGTACCTGCTGCCGATGACGCGATAAAGATTTCATAGCAGAGAATCATCACGGCCTGGGAGAGGTTAAGCGATGTAAATTCGCGCGATGTTGGAATCGTTACGACACAGTGGCATAAGCGCAGTTGATCATTGGCCAGACCTGTGTCTTCCGGGCCGAACAAAAGTGCGACTTTGTTTTTCTGCGAAAAATCAGCAATCTTTTGCGCAGCCGCGCGCGGCGACACAAACGGCCCGCGGGCTTTCCCCAGACGGGCGGTGGTCCCCACAATGTAATTGAAACCGCCCAGGGCTTCTTCGATGCTTTCAAAATACTGAATTTGATCTAAAACATCCGCCGCCAAATGCGTGGAGCGCTGCTCCATTGCTTCCCGGTCGTAATCGGCAGCTCCCACAACGACGATCTTGCTGACGCCCATATTCTTCGCAGCCCGCGCCACCGATCCGATATTGCCCGCATACTTCGGCTTATATAAAACAATGCTGATGTTTTTCGTTTTGGCTTTCAACGGCATGGTCGGCCACCTCCAAAAAGATAGAATCTTTATAAAACCGCCCGGGCAGAAATGCACGAAGAATTTATTGGGATTCATTCAAAAAAGAACATTATTATTCTTATTTATAAACCTTTTTTGTGTTGCAATGTTTCTTTAACGCTGTAATATGTCGCTTAGTTAATAAAATTTATCCGGGGATAAATCTCCCTGATCTTCACAACAGGACATCAAATCAATGACGCTTGCACTAAATAAACAGAAACTTGATAATCTTGCTGATGAAATATGGAAATCCGCGCAGC
>CAIVDK010000122.1 GCA_903904655.1 uncultured delta proteobacterium
ATTCTCAACGAGATGCTGAAGTTCGTAAGAGGTGGACATGACATTCAGGGTTACGGCGACAGCCCCAAGCCTTAAAGCGGCAAAATAGGAAATGACAAACTCCGGACAGTTGGAAAGCATGATGGCGACGTTATCGCCTTTCCGCACGCCGAACCCTTGCAGGTGATGGGCAAGAGCCTCTACGGCCTGGTTCAGCTTTTGATAGGCCAGCCGTCATTACCATCAACGAGGGTATGTCGCCGATATTTTTTCCATAGTGCGCGTACGTGACGACCTTTTCCGCCGTCATGGCAAACGCGGCGGGAAGTTGTGTTTCCCTCCCTTCAAATTTACCATGCCTGAAGCCGCGACCGATGGCTTTGATTGCCGCAAACAGACCGGTAGGATGCAAATATCTGATCAGTCCGCCCACTTCCGCACCATACCGTTTAAATACTTTCCCCAGGGGGTCACAAATGATCGTAAAGGGCCAATCTTCTCTTGTGCTTAAAGAAGCTATGGTTTCCGGCGCACTTTGCAGAACCACAAATACGCGCCCTCTTTTTTGCCTGACCAGATCGATTTCCTGTTTTATGACGGCCATTTCCATCCGGCAGACGGGACAGCCATAATAGCGCAGAAAAAATAAAACAGCCGGATGATTACCGACAGCATCATAAAAATTCGCTTCATTATCCCACGGTGTTTGAAATTTGAAACCGGGAGCTTTGTCCCCTATCGCCATTTTTGAAGACATTCCGGAGTTCCTCCCCACATCCAATTTATTTACAAACGCATATCCAAAGCACGACACTGTTCACTTGCAAAACAATTTTTAATATACGAGGGAATGGTTTGAAGCCGTTCATTGCGGATCAATCATTCGACAGAAATTCAGTCTTTTGTGCCGGTTCCTCCTGGGCTCAATCCCCCCCCCGGGTGGGGGATTGAGGAGATCTGCTTTGCAAATATCGATTCTGGAAAAATATGATCTTTAGTCCGCTTCTTCAAGTTTGTGTTTTTGAGCTTTCTCCATGTCGATCGAATAATGTCGGGCGCTAAGCCAGTAGAAAAAAGCGCCGGCGAGCCCTCCCAGCGTTACCAGCAATAATCCGATTTTTATGCCGTATGCACCGCCTCCCAGACCATCGGATATTGCTCCCACTAGAAGAGGCGACCAGGCGCCTCCAAAAACGTAGCAGCAAAAGACGGCCATGCCCCACGCAACGCCTTTCAAACTTGGTGGTGTAACATCCTGCGTCACGGCACTGATTGCCGGCGCAGGAAAAATTGAAAATATGCCGTAAAAGATGCCAATAACATAACCGACGCCGCGCACATCAAAATATATCATGAAAAAGAACAGCACTGTCGCGATCAGCAGCGAGATTGATGCCGTGAGCATACGCCCTCTTTTGTTTTTCTTTTGCCATATATCTGCCGTTAAGCCACCGAATAAGGCGCCAACAATCGACATGAGTCCGATGATGCCCACCAGCATGCCGGCCTTTTGTGCATCCACGCCGTTTGTCCTCATGACCAGTGGCGCTGCCCAGACAAGGAATGCGAAACTCATAAAACTGTGCAAGCCAAATCCAATGTACAGCCATTTCAAAGTAGGAATCGAAAACAAAGAAACGGCCGATCTGAAAAAAGTTATTTTTTGACCGAATTCGTTAACGTTCCGTACGGTCTTGTAGTCTTTCATATACAGAGCGAGCAGGGCCAATATGATGCCGGGAACCGCAAAGACATAGAAGGCCATTCTCCATCCGTATTTTACGGATATGGCGCCGCCCAGGATAAGTCCAAGGGCGGAACCCAGCGGGACCGCCATGTTAAAAATGCCCATCACCAGACTTCGGCCTTTATCGGGAAAGGAAGCTCCAATGAGCGGCGTTCCCCCCGAAGTAAATCCTGCTTCTCCAACGCCGACCAGGAAGCGCGGTATTAAGATGCCCAGAAAACTTTTCCCCATTCCCGTCATGAAAGTAAAGCCGCTCCAGACCAGGGCCATCACAGAGACGGTTTTTTTTCTGCTCCAGCGGTCCACCAGATAAGCTGCCGGAAAAGCGAAAAATGCCATACTCAGGAAAAAAAGAGTCTGGATAACGCCAATCTGCGAATCAGATAAACCCAGGTCTTTTTTTATAAACTCAGTGGTTATGGATAACACCTGACGATCCATGTAGTTGACCGTGTAAAGAAGTGAACATATGATGACGATGTACCAGGCTGATAGTCTGCTTACTGCAAATTCCTTTGTACCACTTTTTATCTCCACTTGTATTCCCCCCTTAGTTAAAACGTTTTATGATCGCTTACGAGTTCAACATATTTACCAAAAGACATACGCAGGTTTCGCCCACCAGAACGTATCGTCTTATTGCTTAGTGGTATCTGACCGCAACGAGATCCCTCTGGTTGCGCCCCTCACAAAAGGGATGAATTTTCATCATCATTTCGGAGCCATTCGCAGGGCCCCGTCCAGCCTTATTACCTCGCCGTTTAAATACGGATTCGCAAGAATGTGTTCCACAAGAATAGCAAATTCTTCTGGTTCTCCGATTCTTTTCGGAAAAGGGACGGAAGCATTTAATGCGTTTAGCGCCTCCGGCGGCAGCATCGCCAGCAAAGGCGTCTTAAACATTCCCGGGGCGACAGCCATGACGCGAATCCCCAAAACCGCCAGGTCTCGGGCCATGGGCAGAGTCATGCTGACCACCGCGCCTTTCGAGGCCGCATAGGCCACCTGTCCTATCTGCCCGTCAAAGGCCGCAACGCTTGCCACATTGACGATCACTCCCCGTTCGCCTGACTCGTTCGGCGCATTTTCACTCATGGCCTGCGCCGCCCTGCTTGCGACATTGAATGTGCCCAGGAGGTTAAGACGGATGATTTGTTCAAAGACCGGAAAGGAATGAGCGCCTTTTTTTGAAACGGTGCGTTCCGTCCAGCCACAACCGGCGGCATTGACACAGCCATGAATAGCGCCGAATTGCTCTTTGGTTCGGGCGATGCTGTTATTGACACTTTCTTCACTGGTGACATCCGTTAAGCAAAAAATAACTTTATCTCCCAACTCGGTAGCCAAGGCGTCACCTTTTTCCTGTTGCACGTCGAAAATGGCAACATTTCCTCCGGCCTTAACGATTTGCCTGACGGTCGCGGCCCCGAGTCCGGAAGCTCCGCCTGTTATTAGAACTGTGCAATTCTTGATCTCCAAAGTATTCTCTCCTTTTTTACTTAATGATGTGTTTCTCCCGCATCGCGGAGAGTTGTTTTACGCTGTAGCCCAGCTCGGAGAGGATTTCGTTATTATGCTCGCCCAGACGGGGTGCATGTCTCCGGACTTCCGTCTTCTCGCCGTTAAACCGCACCGGGTTTCCAATGAGCCAATCCTGGCGCCCGCTCGGCATGGTGTATTCAAAGATAAAACCGTTTTCCAAGGCGGTGACGTCGTCCTTGATCTCCTTCCAGCGGAGGTTGATCTCATGGGCGATGTCAGCTGTCTTTAGACGCGTGACGATTTCCGCCTCCGTCAATTTCCCAAACGCCTCGTCGATAATGGCCGCCAGTTCTGCCCCGTGTTGGAAACTGGCCGCTTGATTACTGAAGCGCGGATCATCCGCAAGGTTCGGCTGCATAAGCACCAGTTCAGCAAAAGGCTTCCAGTAGCGGTCATATTCCAGGGCCATAATTGTAATCCACCGGCCATCCTTGGATTGATATGTGTTCATCAGGCCCGAACGGGGATTTGTCCGCTGGGTTTTGACCTTGTTATTAACTTCCTCGTCGGAGAGGTGAGCAGTATTGTTGGCCGTGGCGATGTTCAATTGAAGATTCCAGAGCGCGGTGTTGAAGAGAGCCGTCTGTACTTTGCATCCTTTTCCTGTTTTTTCTCTTTGCAGTAAAGCGGCGCAGATGCCTCCCGCAAGATATGTTCCCGTCGGATGATCGCCAAAACCGGCGATGGGAGACAGTGGCGGGTATCCCGGTTCCGGCAGCTCGACCAGGATTCCTGAGCGGGCAAAGTAGGCGGACAAATCAAATCCGGGTTTGTCTTTGTCGGGCCCTACATCCCCATACCCGTTTAAATAAGCATAGACAAGACGGGGATGATCTTTGCATACCGTTTCGTAATCCAGCCCGAGACTCTCGAGCGCTTTGGGACGGTAGTTTGTGACCAAAACGTCCGCCGTTTCGAGTAGTTTGTGAATGATTTCTTTCCCTTCACCGGTTTTCAGGTCAAGGGAGATTCCCCGCTTGTTCCGATTATCCATTTCAAACTGAATATTGTCGTCGTCCTGAACCGGACAGGACATGATAAAACCGAAGAACCGAAACATGTCGCCTGCGAGTGATTCGATTTTGATGACATCCGCACCCCAGTCCGCGAGCGTCATAGCGCAGATCGGCGCGGCGGCATATGTGCTGAAATCCAGGATTTTAATCCCCTCTAAAGGTAGTGTATTGCCCATTGCTTTCCTCCTTTGATAAATATTTATTCCGCCTTGCGATATATGTGAGCTCCCAGGGCCGCTTCTTCGACACCGATCAGGCCGCCGCCATTGAGTTGCATGCCGATCTTCGCCCCTTTCACCTGCCTCTCGCCTGCGCGCCCCCGCAGCTGGGTCACCAGTTCGTAGGCCTGCGCAAGGCCGGTGCAGCCGACGGGATGACCGCGCGAAATCAGGCCGCCGCTGACGTTTGTCGGCAGTTCCCCCCCCAGGGAGGTCGCCCCTGAAGAACAGTATATCCCGGCGTCTTCCGATTTGCAGAAACCGGCCTGGGCCGTCTGATAGATTTCTCCGAAGGATGTCGCATCATGCAGTTCCAGGATGTCGATGTCTTTCCGGTCCAATCCGGCCTGGCGAAAGGCAAGCTCCGCGCCCCTGCCCGAAATGTCCTGATCATAGTCTCCCCGCTCCCGCCCTGAGACCAGGACCGATGCAAGGACCTGCACAGGATCCTTTATTGCCCTGTTTTCCTTGATGTATTTTTCGGAACAGACGATGGCTGCGGCGCACCCCTCGCCTATCGGCGCGCACATGGGACGGGTCAGGGGATATGTAATAGCCTTGTCGGCCATGACGGCTTCCCAGGATATTTCCTTCCGGTATTGGGCTTTGGGGTTCATTGTGCTGTGATGGTGTGTCTTGGAGCAGACCCTGGCCAGTTGTTCCTGAGTGTAACCGTATTTCTTCATGACCTTCATGGCCTTCACGGCATAGTAATCCATAAAGGGACTTCGATCTCCCCCGACATTCGTTTCCTCGTAAGGAATCCCGAGGACTTCCGATTTTTCCTTGCGCCATTTTTCTATGTACAGCTTTTTCCTGTCCTGTTCGCTCCCCATCCAGAAAGCGGAAAGTGTCATATAAGGAAGAGCGGCCACGATCTCCGGAAGGTCTTCCAGGGCGTTCAGATCGGGCAACACTTTTTCGATGCCGACGGCAAGGGCTAGGTCAGAACCACCCGCCATCACATAATGGATCGCCTGATGCAGGGCTGTGGAGGCCGTGGCGCAGGCGTTCTCCACATTCACGACGGGCATGCTCTCAAATCCTAGCCGCCGCAGGATCACCTGGCCGCGGATGCAATGCTGGCTGGTGAGCATCCCCTGGGCGCAATTACCGTACCAGATGCCGCCGACGGCAGCCTGATCGCCCTTGGGGTTCAGACCCGCGTCCTCCATGGCCTCGGAAATGGCGATATCGCACTGGTGTTCAAAGGAACCACCGTCCTGCTTGACGATGTTGGTCATGCCCACACCGATGATATAGACTCGATCTTTCATAAATCCTCCTGATGTTTTTTTATTTATCTATTTCATTGACTTAAGTATCTTTAGCTTTCAAATTCCCTTTTTATAATGAGGGATGCAGGGGGATTTTAATGGTTTTTCATTAAATCTCCCCCACCCCCTCTTTATAAAAGAGGAGAACTTAAACCAGAGAAGACAGGATGTGCAGGACGTTTTCTGTGGCATTTTCATAATAACGCACATCTTTCATGGAGATGATTTCGGGGAACCGTTCGGCAATCTGTTCCACCGTGACAGCTACGCCGGTTGCGAAGCGTACACCGCTTCCCTCGTTCATTTGCACGCTGGAATAGTAACCGCCGCCGGCGGACAGAATCCTCCCCGTTGATCGGCATTGTTCGGAAACGAGATAGAGGGCCATTGACGCAACCAGTTCGGGCTTGATCCTGTCTGCAATCTCCGCCGGAAAAGTTCCGCCCGCCATTCCCGTTGCGGCGATGGGGGCGATGGTATTCACGGTGATATCGTATTTTGCTCCCTCGAGTTTTAGGGCATTCATAAATCCGACCAGGCCGAGCTTAGCCGCCGCGTAATTGGTCTGCCCGAAATTGCCGTAGAGGCCTGCGGTGGAAGTGGTTAGCAGGATTCTGCCGTAATTAGCCCGCTGCATGATCGGGAATGCAGCCTTTGTGAGATAGACTGTACCGAGAAGGTGGACGTTGAGCACGTCTTCGAAATCGTCGAGGGGCATCTTGAGGAAACTCTTGTCCTTGAGAATTCCGGCATTGTTGATGAGAATGTCCAGCCGTCCGAAGTTATCCATGGCA
>CAIVDK010000123.1 GCA_903904655.1 uncultured delta proteobacterium
CCCCAGGCATCGAGGCCGCCATATAAGAACCTGATGATGTTGACCTGCTGCTTCCCCGTCAGGGGCAGACCGTTGATCGTCGTCATTTCATTGAAGGTCCCCGTCTCGGATCCCTCCATGCTGCCGCCGTTGTCCCCCGTGATGAAGATGACCAGGGTGTTGTCCTTCAGGCCCATGTCCTCGATGGCCTTAACCACACGGCCGATCTCATAGTCTGTTTTTTCGAGGAAACCGGCGTAGACCTCCATCTGGCGGGCATAGAGTTTCTTCTCATCGGCAGGGACGCCATCCCAGAGGGGGAAGGCGGCATTGCGGGCCGTCAGCTGGGCATCGGCGGGGATCACGCCGAGCTTTTTCTGCCTGGCGAAGGTCTCCTCGCGGTACTTGTCCCACCCCTGATCGAACTTGCCTTTGTACTTGTCGCTCCATTCCCGCGGGACATGGTGGGGGGCATGCATAGCGCCAGGTGAGTAATACAAGAAAAAAGGTTTGCCGGGGGCCTGGGACTGTTGGCCCCGCAGCCACTGGAGGGCCTTGTCGGTCATGGCCTCGGGGAAGTAAAAGCCCTTGTCCGTCGGGACGCCGAGAATGGTATTGTTTTCAACGAGAACGGGTTTATACTGGCTGACCTCGCCGGGGAGGAAACCCCAGAAATAATCAAAGCCCAGGGCGTTCGGCCAACGGTCGAAGGGACCGGCAGGCCCCTGCTCGTCGTCGGGCGTGAGGTGCCACTTGCCGAATGCCGCCGTGTTGTAGCCGCTCAGACGCAAGGTCTCAGCCACGGTGGCGGCGCTTTTCGGCAAAGAACCATCATAGCCCGGCCAGCCGTTGGCCAACTCGACGACAGCGCCGATGCCGACGGCGTGATTGTTGCGACCTGTCAGGAGCGAGGCCCGCGTCGGTGAGCAGATGGCAGCGACATGAAAACGGTTGTAGCGAAGGCCTTCCTCGGCGAGGCGGTCCAGCGTCGGCATGCTGATGGAACCGCCGAAGGTGGAGGGCTGTCCGAAACCAACGTCATCGAGGAGGATGAGCAGGACGTTGGGGGCGCCCTTCGGCGCCGTCACGCGGGGCGCATAATAGGGCGTCGATCCGGCGAGGGTTTTATTGGCAACACCCAGGTAGGGCGCCTCCGGCGGCGGAAGCACGTCCCGGGCCATGGCGGTCATGGCGCCGGCCGCGACCAGGATGGCCGCAGGCAACAAGAGCTTTGTAGCTTTTGCAAAGCATGGTTCATTCATAAAGCTGATATTTCCTTTCTTTTGTCGTTGATCTGCATCATCTGTTTATGGGCGCAGTTTGATCACCAGAGGACCTTTAACGGCATCCATGATGTATGAGACCGGCAGGTTGTTCTCTAAAAGCTGCCTCATGGCCTTCATGTATTTATTGATATGCCGGAAGAATTTTTTATACCCGGCGCACAGGTAGTTCAATCCCGGCTCGTTTGTCAGCGTTGTCGCAAAGCGATGCTTGGTGCACTCCCCGCGGCAGGCGAACAGCACCTCGCAATCCCGGCAGTATTGAGGGAGAGCGGCCTCTTTGCGTTTACCAAAGGCTATTTGCTCCGGGGAATTCACGAGCCGCAGCGGATCGGACGAAAGAATATTTCCCAACAGGTATTGGGGGTAAACGAAGTGGTCACAGGCGTAAAGGCCGCCATCATGCTCCAGGATCACGGAGCGGCCGCATTGCCGCGAGAACTGGCAGACCGCTGCTTCACCGCCCATCCAGCCCAGGAGCGCCCATTCAAAATTCATGATGAATATTTCACCCACATCGGTTCTCACCCATTCCTCAAAAATTCCGATAAGAAAATCACCATAGCTTTCGGGCTCCACTGACCAGGGAGTCACGTCGGTCGGGTTTGCCGCCCCCATGACAGGGGGCTCGGCAAGAGTTAAGCCCCGGGCGCGGGCGCCGTCATCGGGCATCCGTTCGACAATCGGAATAAACTGGATGAACTTTACGCCTTGCTCTTTGAAAAAATGATAGACATCCAGAGGCCGGTGCGCGCTTTCCCGGGTGACACAGGCCAGCACATTGTACTCGACGCCATGCTTTTCCATGAGCTTCAGGCCCTTCAGAACGGCATTGAAGGTGCCCCGACCACGGCCATCGACGCGATAACGGTTATGAATATCTTCCGGACCGTCCAGGCTGAGCCCGACCAGGAAATGGTTTTTGGCCAGAAAATCGCACCATTCATCCGTGAGCAGGGTGCCGTTGGTCTGCAGAGCGTTAGTGATCCGTTTGCCATGACCATATAGATTCTGCAACCTCACCGCTTTCCGGAAGAAATCGAGACCCATCAGCATCGGCTCCCCGCCTTGCCAGGCAAAGGGAATTTCAGGCATGCCACTTAAGCAGATATACTTCCGGACAAAGGCCTCAAGCACGCGATCGGACATCCGGTAATTCTCTGTTTCAGCAAAAAGCGCCTTTTTCTCGAGATAAAAACAGTAGGTGCAGTTGAGATTGCAAAGGGGACCGATGGGCTTGGCCAGGACGTGGATGCTCTGCATGGAGTCAGTTCCGGACACATCCTCCTTTATTCGATCAGCATTTATCGGCCTGATGGACATACGGCTACCTCAGATTTCCCTGATCATGTAGTTCCCAGAAAAGCTCCGGGGACATCCGGTTTTCCAGGGTGGTCCCGATCTCCTTGATGGTTTTCATGTGGCGCACCAGGGGCAAACCACTTTTGATATTGGCTGGCGTCAAGATCAACCGCTCCAGTCGGAGACCCTTTAACGGTGATACGTCGCAAACAGCCGTCTCTCCGATATGCAGACGTTTGAGCCTGGTCATTTTTGCAAGCGAACCAAGATCAGACACCTTTGTCCGATGCAGCGTCAGGCTGACCAGTGGACTGAAGGCCAGCGGTGAAATATCGGAGACGGGCGTGTCATTGAGCCAGAGCGTTTGCAGTGGCATGGACCGCAACGGGTTCAGATCCTGAACCTTTGTTCCCACCAGCATTAATTCCTTCAAGGGCATGCCGGCAAGAGGCTTCAGATCAAGCACCGCCGTGTTATTCAAATATAATTTTTCCAGTTTCATGCCCCGGAGTGGATTAAGATCCTTAACCTCTGTTTCTTCCAGGCCGAGGACCTTGAGCGGCATGCCCCGCAATGGTTTCAGGTTGGATACGGCCTGTCCTCTCAGATCCAGAGCGCCGAAGGGTACACCTTGCAGAGGCGAAAGATCGGTCACCCGGTCGCCGCTGAAATCACCGATCAATCCCAACACCGGATCTGTCGTAAACCGAGCCTGATTCTGATAACCCGGATTCTTTTTCCTCAGCCTTTCATGGAGCATCTCCAGGTTTGCCGGCGACTCCGCCACGCTCAATGCAGCGGACGAGGGTTGAAAATTTTTCCCGTCAGTCGTTCCCTTGATCCCGGCCGTCGCCGGCTTTTCCGATAGCATCGTGAGGCCGATTAACAAAAGACCCAGGATAGTCTTTCCCGGAAACCTGGAAATCGCTTTTACCAGTTTTTTGCTCATTGCCGCCAACCTCATCCTAATCTATATGAAAACAGTGTCTTTATTCAAGAATAAAGACACTGTTTTTCATAAACAGGTTCGTCCGCTCAGAATTTTACTCCCATGCTGGCCATCGCAAAAGACCGGTCCTTGGCAACATTGTAATCGCCGCCCCAGGTCGGCCAATACTGAATTTCCGCAAAATAGTTGGTCTTATATTCTCCACGCAGCCTGATGTCCATGAACTGACGCCCTTGGCTGAACACGTTATCCTGAGACCAACCCTTTACGTCATGGGCAAAAGAAAGAGAGGGAATCAAATCCAGACCGGTAACAACATTCTTATACGTCATGACTCCGCGAATGCGGTAGCCATATGACCAAGCCGTTACATAACCATCAGTAGAGTTTTGCGCATTACAATCCGCGACACCACAGGCCACGGTCTGACCTCGGATCGGACCCATACCCCAAGCATCTGCTCTGCCGTAACGCTGGTCCATGACATCGGGCAGGTCAGGTACGTACTTAACCTCGATCTCGGCCCCCAGGCGGAAGTTATCCGCTCCGAGGAAACCGCGGAAGTCTTTTCCGCCGCGTAGTTGAAGCTGAAGCAACTGATGACGGTCGTAACCCTCAAGGAGCCCGCCGGGCGCCAGACTGTTCATCTTCGCGCGCATCGCCGCCGGTACTTGGGCCTTTTGCGAGACGGACGCCGCCGTCACTTCGTTGAAGCTATATCCGAAGATCGCATTGGGACGATAGGTGAGCTCCCCGGAGAGATCCCAGCTGGGTAAACGTGTCACGAAGTTCAAGGCATAGGTTTGGATGTTTTCCGGATACTCCTGCACAACGACGGGGTTTCCCGCCATATTGGGGACTAGGTAAAGTTGCTGAGGACCCACTGGAGCATGCGTGGCCTTGTACGTGCTTGCATACCCGTTGCGGCTGTGAAAATTAGCAAAATAGGCGCCGATCCGAGTCTTAATCTGCGGGACGATGACTGTACCCGCAAAGCCGAACTGCCCGTCATCTTTCGGTAAAATGTCCTGGCCGCGGTTGATATAATAACCCGCGGCAATCACATCACGGTCCGATCGGGTGGCTCCAGTTAAATCAACCAAGAGCTTGTTGCAGGATGATTGGAAGCCTACGTCTGAAGGCATGTAAAAGGACCCGCACCCGTTCATCTCGTTTGCTCGATACATCAACTGGTAGAAGGCCTCCACGCTTGCCAGTGAACCGACACCGGGAACATCGGGACCGAAACCGATTTTAGCGGAGATGGCGGGGATCGCGATCCTAACCTCTTCAGGCACCATGCCCGGCCGGACAGCGGAGTTGAAATCTATGGGGTTGATCTCACTGATGCCACTGGAAAGAACAAAGGAGGAGGGGATACCCCAATTGAAGTTCTGGTACCCGGCTTTAATCGACATCTTGGACAAGGACCCATAGATGTAAGTCTCCCCGAGATCAACGCCCATGGCTCTCGCCCGGCGGTCATAATTGGCGTCTCCCAAAGGTGCATCCCGGGTGTAATTATTCGCCTCGTTTCCGTAAGGAACGTCTTTGTTATCGAGGGTATAATCATACCACGCCTTCCCCCGGACAAAAAGACCCACATTTTTGTATTTGAGATCGCCACTCAAGACGCCCTTGGCGACGGACGAGACAATATCCCCGCGCCGCCAGTTGAGGTTCGCGTCATCCATATTGCGCGCCGCGTTCCTTGGCGCATTTCCAGTCTTGCCGATCGACTGGGCATTGCCGCTATTCACGGTTTCCTCGTTGGCAGAGTTCGTGCGCATGGCTGCGCCCACCGTGAAGGTTCCCTTGGCGGTCAGCGAAAAATCATCACTCAGCTTGAATTCCGTGGCCTGGGCTTTTACCGCAAAGACGCTGGATATGACCAACGCCATGGCAATCATCGCCAAGCCACCCCAACGCCAAAACAATTTACTGCCTCTGAAAAAAAATTGCTTGTTCATGTAAACTCTCCTTCTTTCTTTTTGTGTAATATGTAAAACTTTCCCACTGCCTAAAAAAGTATCCATATACGCTTGAGAATGAACAATCGGACCATTGAATATTGCCCGATGAGCGAATCATTTTTCTCTGAGCTTTCTTGTTCCCACTACCTCACTTGCATTGCTTGAGATGGCGTTACGCAGGGATCCTTGCCGAAGCCATCAATGTTTAACGTCTGTAAAAATACAACACAACCAATCATCTTCCGCTTGCCAATATTAATTTTAACGTATGTTCAGTTACGACGTAACCCAATCTCCTCCGCTTGTCAACATTTATTTTAACGTATGTTCAAATAAATGTTGACAAAAGACAGATGGTGGAATAATAATATATTTAACATGCGTTAAATATTGATGGCTTCGGCCCGTTGATATAAATAACTAAAAGGATGGATCTATGAACGAAAATTCTTCAGCAGTGAAACAGCAAGTCAGGAAGGTTACGTTTCCCGAGTTCTTTTTTGCCTTGATGAGGTTTTTGGTTTTAAAATTTCCCGGATTATTGGCCAATGCGTCCGAAACCCTTGAACCTGACAAGACCGGTCGGCCCAATATCGGCAAGTATCTGCAGCAGAATGCGGCCCGTTACGCCGATCGCCCGGCGCTGCTTTTTGAAGATGAAAAATGGACCTGGCGGGCCTTCAATGAAGAGGTCAACCGCTACGCCAACTATTTTATCTCCGTCGGCCTGCAAAGAGGCGACGTGATGGCCGTCCTGATGGAAAACCGCCCCGAAATGCTGTTCGTCATTGCCGCCGCCGCCAAGATCGGGGCCGTAGCGTCCCTCCTCAACTCGAGTTTGCGCAAGGAAGGCCTGCACCACTGTATGACGGTAGCCCCTATAAAATTCTATGTGATCGGCGAGGAACTGACCGGGGCGTTTGACGAGATACGCGCCAAACTTCCCCAGGCAGACAAAGCTCATGTTTACTTTATATTGGACCGTACGAAGACACCCATTCCCGAGAACTATCAGGATCTGCGGACACTGATCCAGGCAGCCGCCGCTACCAATCCGGCCACTGTCGAGAAGGTCACATCTCACGATCCCTTTGCCTATGTCTTTACCTCGGGAACCACCGGGCTTCCCAAAGCGGCTTTTCAATATCACAAATCATGGTGCCGGGCTGGGAATTGGCTGGGGAAAATTCATATCAAAATGGGTCCCAAGGATGTTTTTTACTGCCCTCTTCCCCTGTTTCATACGAACCCCATCAAGATGGCGTGGAGCTGCGCCCACGTCACCGGCGCGGCGCTTCTCATCACGCGCAAGTTCAGCACCTCGCAATTCTGGAACGATACGCGAAAACACAACGTCACCGTCTTCAACTATGTCGGCGAGCTGTGCAGTTACCTCTACAACGCCCCCGAGAAACCGAACGATGCGGACAACCCCGTGCGGGCCATCATCGGCAACGGTTTGAGGCCCAATATTTTCAAAGCATTTAGAAAACGGTTCGGCATCAAAGAGATTTTCGAACTGTATGGCTCTTCGGAAGGCGACCTTTCGTCGATCAACTATTTAAATTTGGATGAGACCATCGGCATATTTGTCAAGGCTGCCGTCGTGAAATATAATCCGGAAACGGAAGAATTTATAAAGGACAAAAACGGGAGGCTCCAGAAAGCCGCCCAGGGAGAAGCCGGCCTGCTTCTGGCCATGGCTGATCCGATGGTTTTCTCCGGATACATCAACAAGGCGGACAACGAAAGGAAGATGATCCGGAACGCATTCAAAGACGGCGACGCGTGGTTCAATACCGGCGATATGGTCCGCTCGATCGGCTGGGGGCATTATCAGTTTGCCGACCGCATGGGAGATACCTTCCGGTGGAAGGGAGAAAACGTGGCCACCATGGAAGTCGAAAAAGCCGTCTATTTATCCAATCAAGTCGAACAGTGCTGCGTCTATGGCGTTGAGGTTAAAGGATCCGACGGCAAGCTGGGGATGGTTTCCTTAATCCCCGACTGTGATCCGGGCAAATTTGACCTGGCCGGGTTTGGCGAGCTTCTGACAACCAAGCTCCCCGCTTATGCGGTCCCGCGATTCCTGAGACTCGCCAGGCAGTTTGAAACCACCCCCACCCACAAGATCAAGAAAATGACTATGCAGGAGGAAGGTTTCAACATCGCGAAAATTGCCGATCCCATTTTTATTCTTCCCCTGGGAGAAAAAAGTTTTAAACCGTTAACGCCGGAACTTTATCAGGCTGTATTAAAAGGCGCCGTCCGTTTTTGACAGGCCGGGGCGCCGTGTGCAGCCGGGCTATTAGCAGAACATGAGAACACTGAATCATAAAATAAAGAAATAAAAACCAATTCAACAGGAGGAAGTATGAGTAAAAGAGATGTAGTATTTGTAGATGGCGTCAGGACGGCATTTGGAACTCTGGGACGCACACTGAGAAATTTTAACGCGGAACAGTTGGGCGGCCTCGCCTTGAAGGGCCTCATTGATAAAACCAAGATTATTGAAAAGGGCGGTCATGTGGATTCTGTTTTTGCCGGATCAGCCATCGGCTGTATCACCGCCATCAATCCGGCCCGCTGGGTCTCCCAGGCGGCCGGTCTCCCCTTAAGCACGGCGGCCTCCTATGTGGAAATGCAGTGCGGTTCGGCCATTGATGCCATCAATCACGCCGCCTGGCGCATCATTGCCGGACAGGCTGACATTATGATCGCCGGAGGCATGGAGTCCTACAGTCAGGCATTTTGTAAATTCCCTTTGTCCATTGAGCCCTTCAAGATGAATCCGCCCCTGCCCGTCATGCCAACTTGTGAGCCCACCATGGACCCGGTAAGCATGAACATGGGGTTGACAGCTGAGAATCTGCAGAAGATGTATAGCATCCCCCGTCAGGCTTCGGACGAATTCGGTCTGCGCAGCCAGATGTTGGCGAAGAAGGCCATTGACGCCGGTTATTTCGTCGATGAGATCGTTCCCGTCATGGTTCCCCAGGGCAAGAAGAACCCGCCACTCGAGTTCAAAGTGGATGAGCATCCCCGGATGACCTCCATGGAAGCCCTGTCCGCCCTGCCCCTGGCATTTAAAAAAGACGGTACAGTCACGGCGGGTAACGCTTCCGGCCGCAATGACGGCGCGGCCTTTGTCCTGATGATGACCCGTGAGAAGGCCGAGCAGCTCGGTTACAAGCCTATGGCCAAATGGGTCAGCGGCGGCGACTTCGGCGTCGATCCCAAGATCATGGGTATCGGCCCGGCTTACGCTGTTCCCCAGGCGCTCAAGCGCGCCGGTTTGAAGCTTTCCGACATAGATGTCATGGAGTGCAACGAGGCCTTTGCCGTGCAGAACCTGGCCGTGGCTGCGGAACTTGAAAAACAGATGGGTGAAAAGGTGAACATGGACAAATGGAACCCCAACGGCGGCGCCATTGCCTTTGGCCACCCGAACGGCGCATCAGGCGCCCGGATTTGTATGTTCACCATGAAAGAGCTGATCCGCAGAGGCGGCAAATACGGCTTCTTCAGCTCCTGCTGCGGCGGCGGCCTCGGCGTGGCCACCGTAATCGAGAACCTGCAGCGCTAATGATCTGGAGATTAAG
>CAIVDK010000124.1 GCA_903904655.1 uncultured delta proteobacterium
AGCCCCGTTCTCCCATGGGCGATATTTCAAAAAGGCAGCTTTCGTCAGAGTGTTTCAATTTTCCCGAATAGGAATCGGCATGCCCCCACCGATGAAGGATGGACCCACCCAGCGACGATAAACGAACCCACCTGATCGTTATTTCATAGATTCCCTTTTTGTCGATTATCGGACCCCCCCCCCCCATTTTCTTCTCCCCATCCGCCAAGAGATGTTTCATCATTATCCGGAAGATTTCCGGAAGGAGAAAATGATGGGACCGAAGCGCAGGCCAAAAAAGCGACCTTGTCGGATATGCGGGAGATGGTTCAATCCGAACCCACGGCTTGGGAAGCGGCAAAAGACATGCGGCGCCGATGAATGCCGGCAGCGATGGCACGCAAAAAAGTGTGCCGCATGGAATCGGCGGAACCGTATCTATTTCAAGGAGATTTATCTCAGCCGCCGCATGGAGTCCTGTTCCGGCGGCACCTGTTGCCCGACACCATCCCTGGGGTCCACCTCTCGCCAGGGGGGAGGTTCTATGCCGCAGCGGGCTTCCCCCTTGGATTTTCCCCGAGAAGTGATTCAAGAGGTGATAGGTAGACAACATACGGTCATCATTGAGTATATCCTGCGACTGCTCATGCGGGAAGTTCAAGAGGTGATCAACGCACAACATGCGGATATCCATCAGGGATTCATACGACTACCCCTGTCGTCGATTTCAAGAGGCGATAGCCAACGGCCTCCTTAACCGGTATGGTCTGTTCGAAAATGCACCCTTACAGGAGAGTCCCGGGATGACCGGAGTCAATCTTACAGCCCAGGAGGCGATGAGCATTCCCGTCAGCAAGATCGGAGAACGATTTTCGTCGCTGCGGATTGCCGATCCGGCGGCGGAGCGGGCCGTGTTGCGCTCTGTGCAAAAATACGGGCAATTGACTCCTGTGGTCATCTGCAGGATCGCTCCGGGTGAGCATGAACTGCTCGACGGGTTCAAGCGTCTCAGGGCCGCCCGGCAGCTCGGGTATGAAGAACTCATAGCCCGGACACTGGAAGTCAGTTTGCGGGCCTGCAAGGCCGCCATGCTGCAACTCAACCGGATAGGCAGGGCCATCTCCGGCATGGAGGAGGCCCTGGTGGTGCATTCGCTCTGCCACGAAGACGGGCTGAGTCAAGTGGAGATCGCTGTTCTTCTTGGCCTCCACAAGAGCTGGGTGTGCCGGCGGCTTTCGCTCATCGAGCGGTTGAGCGATGAAGCGCAGCAGAGCATCAGGCTGGGTCTATTGCCGGCGAGTCTTGGAGCGGAGCTGGCCCGGTTGCAGCGCTGCAACCAGGATCGGCTGCTGGAGGTAATTCGGAAGCATCATCTGACCTGGCGGGAAACCAGGAAAGTGATCACTGCCCTTCAGAACAGCCCCCGATGGGAACATGAGGGCATCCTGTGGAATCCCCGAGGGGTGGCTGCGGAAGTCATGGTCGATCCTCAGGATCAAAAGGGGCTGAGTTTTAACGCAAGGCAGATTCAGCAGAGGCTCGTTGCTCTGGAGCATATGTGCCTGGCCGTGGCGGGTGAGGTTTCCTGCACGGACCTTGGGCAGTTCGAGACAGACGAGGAAAGGAGACTGCGAGCCCATTGCGCCGGGGTCTTGAGCAGCCTCGCCGCCGCGGAGAAAGAACTGCGGAAGGCCGCCGGGGGTATGGCGACCTCGGCGTAAATCGGGAGTATCCTTTGGCTGTTATCATCCAAAACCGGGAAGATTTAGAACAGCGGCTTTTGATCATGAAAACCCAGGAAGGATGGTCAATCCGGGCGCTGGCCCGGCATTTTGGCATCAGCCGCAATATGGTGCGACGCATCCTGAGAAAGCACGACAAGCAGCGTGATCAGGGCCATGACATTCTCCTTGCGGACCGCCAGGCTCGCAAAGAGAGGCGAGCCAGCAAACTCGACCCTTATGAGGAGACCCTCAAGGGGCTTCTGGAGAAGTATCCCCGGATCACGGGGCAGCGGCTCTTCGAAGAACTTTGCGACGCAGGCTATAGAGGCGGCGTCAGCATCCTGCGGGATCGGCTTCGGCGTCTCCGGCCTGGCCCGAAAAAAACGCCCATTATCCGCTTCGAGACGGAGGCCGGCCTTCAGGGACAAATGGACTGGAGTCCTTACACCATCCAGTTCCTTAAGACCGGAAAAGCCACAGTAGATTGCTTTTCCTACATCCTGGGTTTCTCCCGCCGGCATTACATCGACTTTACGCCGAGGCGGGATTTTTTCACTCTCATTCGCCGCCATCAGGACGCCTTCTCGCACTTTGCAGGCACCCCTGCCCAGTGCCTCTACGACAGCGAGAAGACGGTCGTCCTGCGGTGGGAGGCGGGCAGGCCGGTGATCAACCCGGCCTATTCCGCCTTCATCACCCATTATCGCTGCCGCCCGATCATCTGCCGGCGCGGCCGGGCCGAAACGAAGGGGAAGGTCGAACGCCCGTTTCAGTACGTGGAGGGGAATCTCCTGTGCGGCCGTCAGTTCCAGGATCTCGACGATCTTCGCGCCTGCGCCCGCTGGTGGATCCGCGAGAGGAGCGACACCCACGTGCATGAGACAACCGGCCGGCCGCCCTTGGAACTCTTTCTCGAACAGGAACTTTCGGCTCTTACGCCTCTGCCGCTCCATCCCTATGACTGCGCGGAAGTGGCGCTTCGTGTCTGCGATCTTGAAGGATACCTCGAGTTCGAAACCAACCGCTATCCCGTTCCTTACGAACATGTGGCCGACATTTTGACGATGAAGGCCACGGAACAGGAGATCCTCGTCTACTCGCCGGAACTTGATCTCGTCGTCCGTCATGAAAGGGCGCCGGCGGGAGGGAGGATCACCCTGGACGGGTCGGCGATTCACGGGGTCAAGACCATCCGCTACGGCCTCGAACCGGTGCGACAACAGTTTATTGAACTGGGCGAGCATGCCGGGGATTTTCTTCAGGGGCTTGAGCCCGTGCATGCAAGAAATCCAGGCTTTCACGCCCGGTACATCCTGCATCTGAAGGAACGCTATCATACAGACGACATCAATCTGGCCCTTGGCCATGCCTGCCGGTATCACGCCTATGACTGCAAGGCCGTAGAGCGCATCCTGGCGGCAAAGGCGAGCCCCAGGACCCTGGAGTCGATCCGCAACGAGCGGGCCGCCCTGCAACTGCGAGCAGCCCTGCCAAAGATCACCCAGCGCTCCCTTGAGGATTATTCCATTCTTTTTGAACCTTCCAAAAACCCGGAGGATAACCATGACGACTCAGGACACGACAGCCCGGATCAGGACCTATCTCAAAACCCTGAAGCTTGACCGGATGACGAACGCTCTCGATGAAGAGCTGACCCGGGCGGCAAAGGAGGCCGCCCCTCCCAGCGCGTTGCTCGAACGGCTCCTGTCCCTGGAGGTCGGGGCTCTTGTCGAACGACGGATCGAACGGCGTATCCGGGAATCAAAGCTTCCGGAACGTAAACTGCTTGCGGACTTTGATTTTAACTTTCAG
Source organism: uncultured delta proteobacterium (assembly GCA_903904655.1). GTDB lineage: Bacteria > Desulfobacterota > Syntrophia > Syntrophales > Smithellaceae > UBA8904. The sequence continues at coordinate 3,516 of CAIVDK010000124.1, forward strand.
AAGGGCCTCGACAAAAGACAGATCATGGAACTGGCCACCCTCGATTTTGCCAGGCGAAAACAGGGACTGATCCTTGCCGGAACATCCGGCGCCGGGAAGAGTCACATTGCCAAGGCGCTCCTGCTCATCGGCTGTCAGAAAACCTTCCGCTGCCGCTATGTCACCGCCACAGCGATGCTTCGTGAACTCCTGGCATCTCTGGCGGATAACACCCTCGAACAGAAACTCAAGCTCTTTCTGAGTCCCGAAATCCTGCTGATTGACGAAGTCGGCTTCGACCGCCTTGAGCAGCATGACGCAAGAAACGCCAATCTCTTCCACAAAGTGATCGATGGCCGCTACTGCAAAAGCTCAACCATCATAACAACGAACATCGACTTCAAAGAACTCGGCGATTACCTCGGCGATCCGGTCATTACCACAGCCACTGTTGACCGCCTGATCCATCATTCCATCATCATCAACATCGACGGCCCCTCCTGGCGTCTCCACGAATCGCAAAAACTCAACGCCAAAAAATAGCACCACCCCGCAAGCCACCCCGGGCCGCGCGCCGCAGGGTTTCGCATTGCGTCTCCTTACAGGAGTCTTGATCCGAAACTCTGCAGCCCATCACCTTTCCCTCATCAAATACCGTAATCGGTGAAGCTCTTCCTCAAAATCTTAAAAACCCGCAACTTTCAGGTGGGTCCACGTCAACATACAAAAAGGGTTCACTTTATCTCGGGGGTGGCAGCCGAAATCACCCTGAAGGCTAAAGGTTTCAGGCCGGATGCCATGTTCTACTGCCTTGCGGCATTGGAGTACTTCAAGGAGAAAACGCTGGAACAGGTCAGGCAGGTTGCATTTGAGATCGGCATAAAAGGTAGACAAGGGCTTGACATCAACAACCCAGATAAAAAATATAAGCTCGACTCCATGAACGGTTCTTTTACAGGGTTACAATTGGTCAGCTACATGTATGTGGGTTTCAAGATGATTGATCCTAAGCAGG
>CAIVDK010000125.1 GCA_903904655.1 uncultured delta proteobacterium
GCTGCCGATCTGCGGACCGCCGCCGTGCACGACCACCGGATTTATGCCGATGTATTTCATCATGACGATATCGCGGGCGAATTTATCTTTCAAATCCTGATCGACCATCGCGTGTCCGCCGTATTTGATGACAATGGTTTTGTTGTAAAACCGCCGAATGTAGGGCAGAGCTTCCAATAAAATATCCGCCCGTTCCATTGAACTTTGAATATGCTCCATTTTGTTCCCCGTCTTATAGAATATATCTGCTCAAATCTTCGTCCTCAACGATGTTGTCGAGTTTTTCTTCCACATATTTTGCGTCAATGACGATTTTCTTTTCCTTCAGGTCCGGCGCATCGAAGGAAATATCCTCCAGCAATGTTTCCATGATGGTGTATAGCCTGCGCGCGCCGATATTTTCCGTCCGTTCATTGACGACTGCGGCAACTTCGGCAATCTGCTCTACGGCGTCATCGGTAAAGGACAACTGAATGTCTTCCGTCGCCATCATCTCCATGTATTGCTTGATCAGCGCGTTATTCGGCTCGGTCAAAATCCGCACAAAATCTTCCTTGCCCAGTGAATCCAACTCCACGCGTATCGGGAAACGCCCCTGCAACTCCGGGATCAGATCGGATGGTTTTGTGCCGGAGAACGCGCCAGCTGCGATAAATAAGATGTGATCGGTCTTCACCATGCCGTAACGTGTGTTGACATTCGATCCCTCAACAATCGGCAACAAATCCCGCTGGACGCCTTCGCGCGAGACATCCGGACCATGCTGCGAATCTCCGCCGACAATCTTATCGATTTCATCCAGAAAAATGATACCCGACTGCTCCACGCGATCCAGTGCCGTTTTGGTAACCTTGTCCATGTCAATCAACTTTTGCGCCTCTTCGGCAGCCAAAATATCGAGTGCTTCCGGCACTTTCACGTTTCTTCTTTTCTTCTTCTGTGGCATCATATTACCCAGCATATCTTTGAGATTGAGCCCCATATCCTCCATACCGGCAGCGGAGAATATTTCAATCATGGGACCGCTTCTGGCCTCAGCAACCTCCAGTTCCACCATTCGCTCATCGAGTTTCCCGTCGCGAAGCAATTTGCGCAATTTTTCCCTTGTTGCATCCTGCTTCTTGATCTGATCATCAGTCAGGGGAAGATCCATTTGCTCCTGATCGGAATCCGTCAGCATGTCGCCCACCTTCTTTTCTACGGGACGCGGCGGCAACAAAAGATCAAGGACTCGCTCCTCTGCGATTTCGGCGGCTTTCGCCTGTACCGTTTCCTGTTCTTCGGCTTTTAGCATGTTGATCGACAAATCGACCAGATCACGCACCATGGATTCCACATCGCGTCCCACATAACCGACTTCCGTAAATTTCGATGCCTCCACTTTCAGAAACGGAGAATTGTCCAGCTTAGCCAGCCTACGAGCAATTTCTGTTTTGCCGACGCCGGTAGGACCAATCATGATAATATTTTTCGGCGATATTTCATCCGCCAGTTCTTCCGGCACATTCTGCCTGCGCCAACGGTTGCGTAAAGCGATAGCCACCGCTCTTTTGGCATCGGCCTGGCCAATGATGTGCCGGTCTAATTTTTCTACTATCTCGCGGGGTGTTAACCCAGAATTATTCATTTTTTTTAACATGCTCCTTATTATTTGCTCTTTTTGACTTCTTTCGGTTTCTCTTCATTCAGATCAATTTCTTCAAGAGTAATATGGTCATTAGTATAAATGCAAATTTCTGAGGCGATTTTCATCGATTCTTTGGCGATTTCCGTGGCGGATAGATTGCTGTGCTTCACCAGCGCGCGTGCCGCTGCTTGAGCAAAGGCGCCGCCTGATCCGATGGCCATCACGTCATCGTCGGATTCAATAACATCGCCGTTTCCCGAAATAATCAGTGAATAATCGCGGTTGACCGCAATCATCAAGGCTTCCAGGTGTCGTAATACCCGGTCGGTGCGCCAATCCTTGGTCAGTTCTACCGCCGCGCGCAACAGGTTGCCGTTGTATTGCTCCAGCTTTTGATCGAAGCGGTCAAACAGCGTGAAGGCGTCGGCGGTCGCTCCCGCAAACCCGACGACCACTTCATTGTTATAAAGTCTGCGCACCTTGCGCGCACCGTGTTTCAGGATCGTCGTATCCAGCGTCACCTGTCCGTCGCCGGCTACGGTTATTTTATCGTCTTTCTTAACAGCCAGTATGGTGGTACCTTTAATGTGCATTTTTTCTCCTATAAGTTCTGGTTCCTTTGTCGCGCTTTGCTTGCACGGGATAAATTCTACTAAAGCTTTTTCCGGCGGCTTCGCCTTGGAAAAATCCAAGTCTCATTTACTTTTAGCCCGCGGGTGGGCTTTATCGTAGATTTCCATCAGGCGGTTAATATTGACCGCCGTGTATTTCTGTGTTGTGGAAAGACTCTCATGCCCCAGCATTTCCTGAATTGAACGCAAGTCCGCTCCGGCGGCAAGCAAATGTGTGGCGAAACTGTGACGAAGCGCGTGCGGACTGATCTTGCGTCCGATACCGCTTTTAACTGTGGCCACATCCACAATGCGGGCAATGCTTCTGGTGGTGATCCTTTTGCCGCGTACGTTTAAAAAAAATGCTCCGCTCAATAAACTGGTAGAATTTTCTTTCCTCAATATTTCCGTCGCGGTCAAATATCTTCGGATTGCACTGAGCGCAGGCCCGCCTACCGGAACGATTCTCTCCTTCTTTCCCTTGCCGCGCAGCTTCACCAGCGCCGCGTTAAAATTTATATCTTCCGTATTCAACCCGGCCAGCTCAGCCAAACGCAATCCCGAAGAATAGAATAACTCCAGCATCGCCTGGTCGCGCAAACCGGATGCGGAGTTATTGTCCCTGGAGACGTTTAAAAGCTCAAAGGCTTCATCCACCGACAAAAAAGTCGGCATGTATTTTTCCATCTTCGGTGTCTGGACGCTCTGGGCCGGATTTCTTTTTATAATCCCTTCGCGTAACAAATACTTATAAAACGCCCTCAAAGAAGATATCTTGCGATTGATGGATACTTTTTTCAGCTTCCGGCCATACAGGTAAGCGAGATAAGCCCGCATGGTTTCCGTCTGAACATCCAATATCTTTTTATGTGCTGATCTATTTTCCTGGCTTGTCAGGAATTCACTAAACTCCTCTACATCTGTCAGGTAAGCCCTTCGGGTATGTTTCGATACATTGCGCTCGACATCCAGGAATGTTCGAAAATCCGCGAGTAAGTCTTTCATTTTTCACATTTTGTATTTCCCGAAATCTTCTGCGGACAGATTTTCCAGAAACTCTTTTATTTTGTCTTCCTTAAATTTATCAATGTCGGTGAGCTTCATCCCGAAATCAATATTGCGGGATTTCTCCAACACATTCTCTTCCACAAAAATGGATGCATGTGCCCGCAGTGCCAGCGCAATGGCGTCGCTGGGCCGCGCATCAATCACGTAGGTTTGCCCTTCCCTGGTTAAATACACACTGGCAAAAAATGTGTTGTTGCGGATATCGACAATTTCGATTCGATTGACCGTAACGTCCAGCGCTTTCATGCATTCATATAACAAGTCGTGGGTCATCGGTCGGGAAAAGACAACGTGCTCCAGTTCCGTGGCAATCGCGCTGGCTTCAAATAAACCAATCCAGATAGGAATAGCCTTGCTTTCCTGCATGTCCTTCAAGATGACAATAGGTGTATTGGTGATCGGATCAATGGTCAATCCGGATACCTTCATTTCCAGCAGCATCCCCAACCTCCTCTAATGCTCAATCATTTTTCCCCGCAATGAATGCAAATATCCGCGAGTGATTTCCACGTTTACCCGATTGCCGATTAACTCTGGACCGCCTTTAAAATTCACAATTCTCCAGGAACGCGCCCGTCCCATCATGTCATGTTCAGAGTTCCTGCTTCGGCCCTCCACCAGCACTTCCCGCACACTTCCTTCCAGTGCCGTGTTTTTTTCCTGCGTGTGCCGGTCCTGCAGCGTCTGCAATTCTTTAAGCCTCTGTTTTATTTCAGCTTCCGGAACTTTACCTTGCAGCTTTTGGGCGGCTGTTCCTTTACGCTCAGAATACTTGAACGAAAAGACTGAATCAAACCTGATTTTTTCCATCATGTCAATGGTTTCTTGATAATCTTTTTTAGTTTCTCCCGGAAAACCGACAATGATGTCGGAGGTAATGCTGATTTGTGGACAGGTATCACGCAAACGTTCAATTTTCCGCAAATATTCTTCGGATGAATAACCGCGATTCATCAGCTTTAAAATACGGTTGGAGCCCGACTGAACAGGCAGATGGATATGGTCACATAATTTAGGCACGCCGGCAAAACAGTCAATCAGATCATCGGATAAATCTTTCGGATGGGAGGTCGTAAATCGAATTCTATCAATACCATCGATATCACTAATTTTTTTTATCAACGAAACAAAATTGCATCCATGA
>CAIVDK010000126.1 GCA_903904655.1 uncultured delta proteobacterium
GCCGCCAGTTGGGCGTCATCGTCGCCGTCATTCTCCTGCTGTCCCTGATTGTCTTCTGGCTTCTGCTGAAAGGGATCAAAACGCCGCTCTCGGAGCTGACTTCAACCGCGGATCGGTTTAGTCGGGGTGAACTGGACGCCCACAGCCGCTATGCATCCACCAACGAATTCGGGACGCTTTCCGACTCATTCAACGCCCTCGCCGAAATGGTTCAGATTGAGTGGCAAAGCAGGGAGTCCGCCGCTCGGATCACCGAGATCATGCTCAATCAAGAGGACATGAGAACCTTTTGCCGTATATTGCTGAAGGTCCTGCTCACAGAAACGGGGTCGCAGATCGGAGCGATCTATATTCTGAACGAAGAGAAAACCGCGTTCGACCTTTTTGAATCTATCGGGCTTGCCCTATCCGGCCGCGCCTCTTTTTCCGCCGCCGGTTTTGAAGGCGAGTTCGGCGCGGCGCTGACCACGGGGCAGATCCAGCACATTACCGATATTCCGGCGGATACGCGCTTCACCTTTGCCTCGGTGGCCGGTGATTTTCAACCACGTGAAATCATTACCATTCCTCTCTCCGGGGATGGTGAGATTGCGGCGGTGATTTCTCTGGCCAACGTCCGGAGCTATCCCGCACCTGCAGTGCGGCTGGTGCAAAGGATCTGGGACGTGCTGACCGCCCGCTGGAACGGCGTCCTGTCGTTCAGAAAAATCCGCGCTATTGCCGAACAGCTCAAACAACAGAACAGAGAACTCCAGACCCAGCAGGAAAAGCTGGAGCAGCAGCAACTGGCTCTGGAAGGGGTCAGCCGTCTGAAGAGCCAGTTTCTCTCGAATATGAGCCACGAACTCCGGACGCCACTCAATTCCATCATGGCCCTCTCCCGCGTTGTGATGATGCAAGCCAAGACAAAGCTCGGCGCCGAAGAGGTCAACTATCTGGAAATTATCGAGCGCAACGGGAAAAACCTCCTCACGCTGATCAACGACATCCTGGACCTTTCGAAGATCGAGGCCGGGAGGATGGATGTCAATCCGAAACCGTTTTCACTCGCTCAGACTTTGGAAAACATCATTGAAAGCATCGCTCCCCTGGCCGCCGAAAAACAGATCGAACTCCATCAAGAGATTCCCGAAGATCTCCCATCGCTCGAAAGCGACGAGATCCGGGTCTCCCAGATTCTGCAAAACCTGGTGGTCAATGCCGTGAAATTTACCGATGCGGGAAGCGTGACCGTTTCGGTGGAGAGCGATCGAGGAAAGGTATACGTCCGGATTGCCGATACCGGGATCGGCATCGCGGAAAATGACCTCCCCTATATCTTTGACGAATTCCGGCAGGTGGACGGGACGTCGGCGAGAAGACATGAAGGCACGGGGCTGGGCCTGGCCATCGCCCGCAAAGCGGTCCGAATACTGGACGGGGATATCGCAGTACAGAGCGCCCCGGGAAAAGGTTCCACGTTCATCCTGACCCTGCCCCTGACCTGGCAGGGGACTGCAGCCGTCTATGAACCAATCGTCCGCCGACAGCCGCAGGCGGTGAAATCAAAACGCAGGACCATTCTTGTCGTGGATAACGAACCGGCGATGGCGGCGATGATTTCCCGTTACCTGCTTCAGGAAGGCTACAACACGCTCACGGCCACATCCGGAACGGAGGCGCTGGAACTTGCCGCGCGTGAACGTCCTTTTGCCATCACCCTCGATATCATCATGCCCGACATGGACGGCTGGGAGGTGCTGCAAGGGCTCAAGAAAAACCCCGAGACGAAAGACATTCCGGTTATTATCGTCTCCATCTCGGAAGACAGGGAAACCGGCTTTGCCTTGGGCGCCGTCGGCTATGTCACAAAGCCCGTGTCCAATAAACTGCTCATTTCGGAAATACAGAAGATCGGCAAGCCGGAAACCCGTTCGATCATGATCGTCGATGACAACGACCTGGACCGACAGCAAATCAGGCGGATCATTGAAGAGGAAGGATTGAAGCCGATCGTGGCTGAAAATGGCGCTGCCTGTCTGGAACTGATCACCAAACAGGTCCCCGACGTGCTGGTCCTGGATTTGATGATGCCGGAGTTGGACGGCTTTGCCGTGCTGGAGAGGATTCGCAGCAATCCCGCGACCCGCGATCTGCCGGTCATCGTCGTCACGGCCAAAGACCTTACGGAAGAAGACCGGAAAAAATTGCGCGGCATTGTCTTCTCCGTTCTGGAAAAAAGTGCCGTGACCTCAGAGACGCTGCTTGCAGAAATCAAAAGAGTCCTGATGGATCTGGAAGGCCTGCCGAAACACCCCGAAGTCAAAAAACCGGCGCCCCGCCCCGGATTCTGATTGTCGATGATAAGGCAGCCATCCTGATTGTGGAAGACAATCCCGACGACATGACCACCATCAAGGCGGTGTTGCGGAACCGCTACCGAATCCTGGAAGCAACGGACGGCGAAGAAGGCCTGCGGATGGCCGAGGAGGCAAGGCCCGACCTGATCCTTCTCGACATGGCCCTGCCGAAGATGGACGGTCTGGCGGTGGTACGGCATCTCAAGGGTAACAAGGAACTGAGTCCGATTCCGGTGATTGCGATGACCGCCCAGGTGATGAAAGGCGACCGGGAGAGGATTCTCGATGGGGGATGCGATGATTACATCGCCAAGCCGATCGATCCGGAGGGCTTTCTGGAAAAAATCAGTGAATGGCTGAAAGGATAAAATGGGAGGTATTATGAACAAAATACTGGCAATTGACGACAAAATGGACAATCTGATCACGCTGTCCGCCCTGCTGAAAAATCTGATGCCCGGCTGTTCCGTGATCACCGCCCAATCCGGTCTGGAGGGGATAGAGAAGGCTCGGGCCGAGTTACCCGACGTCATTTTGCTGGATGTAAAGATGCCGGGGATGGATGGCTTAGAGACCTGTCAAAGGCTGATGGACGATGAAAGCACGAAGCACATCCCGGTGATTATGATTACAGCCATCAAGACAGATTCCGAAAGCCGGGTCGAAGGCCTGGATTTCGGCGCCAATGCCTTTCTGGCCAAGCCGATTGACGATTATGAATTGGTCTCGCAGATCAAGGTCGCCCTCCGGATCAAAAAAGCGGAGGATGCCCTGCGGGAAGAAAGGAACTACCTGGAGCGAATCGTAGAAGAGCGCACAGAGGCTCTGCGGGAGGAAATAACGGTGCGCAAACAGGCGGAGGAGACACTGCGGAAGAGCGAGGAATTATTCAAGAGCTACCTGGAGAATGCCCCGGACGGCATTTACATAAACGACATGGAAGGCAACTTCCTTTACGGCAACCGCAAGTGCGAAGAGATCATCGGTTACCGGCGTGATGAGCTGATTGGAAAAAACTTTCTGGAGTTGAACCTCCTGCCGGAAAAAAGCATGAACAAAGCCGCGCAGCTGCTCCAGGCCAGTATCGAAGGCAAGTCCACAGGTCCTGATGAGATTGAACTAATCAGCAAAGGAGGGTCCCTCATACCCGTTGAGATCAACACCAATCCGGCTCAAGGTATGGGGCAAAGAATCGTCCTCTCTTTTGTCCGCGACATCACCGATCGTAAGCAGGCGGAAGCGGAGTTGATCAAACGGAATGTTTTTATTGAAACCGTGCTGGAAAACGCACCGATTGGTTTTGCCGTGAACACTATCGATGACGGACAGCGTGTGTTTTTGAGCCGCAATTTCGAGAAGATCTACGGAGTGCCGCCGGACAGCATCCATAGCGTCACCGACTATTTCGAGAAAGTGTATCTCGATCCGGTGTTGCGGGAGAAAATCCGCGAGCGCCTCATAGCGGACATGGCAACCGGAGAAGCCGCGCGGATGAGATGGGAAAACATCCCGATCACGACGCAGACCGGCGATCACAAGGTTGTAACAGCCATAAACATCCCATTGTTCGAACAGAACCTGATGATTTCAACGGTGCAGGATGTCACCGAGCGCAAGCGGGCAGAGGAAAAACTGCAAGATACCCTCGAAAGCCTCAGGAAGGCGGTTGGCACGACCATCCAGGTCATGATATCAGCCATTGAGTCAAGAGATCCCTACACCTCCGGTCACCAGGTCCGGTCTGCGGATATTGCCCGTGCTATTGCCGCAGAGATGGGATTGCCACAAGAGAAAATCGACGGCATCCGGATGGCCGGTTCGATTCATGACATCGGAAAACTGTCGATCCCGGCGGAAATATTGTCCAAACCGACCAA
>CAIVDK010000127.1 GCA_903904655.1 uncultured delta proteobacterium
ACCTTGGAGTCGGCCCCCCACCGGTCATAACAAACATAGGCCTCCTGCCAGTAGATATGTGCAAGGACCTCATTCCCGTATTCCAGCCAAAAGCTGTGCGCCCGTTCATTGGCCATGCCTTCCCACTGTAGGAATTTGCCGGTCCGGGCTGCGTCTATTGCCTTGTCAAAAAACTGCATGGCTTCAAGCGGTCGTCCATCAATCCTTGCCAGTTCCGCAGAAGCCAGAAGGTATTTATGTTCGAAATTATCGGGGCAGTTGTCGGCCCAGATGCGAAGCCTGGCCATCATCTGGTCAAGTTCCAGACGCCATTTGGGCTGCTCCTTATCTTCTGCCTTTGAATAAAGTGCAGTAAGAATCAGAAGTCGCGCGAAAACATGCTCGGGCCAGGGCAAAAGCCCTTGGCTTCCTACTGTATAAATCAACGGTTCAGTTTCATCTGACAGCGCCAGGGCGCCATCATAATTGCCGGACATCAGAAGGGAAAATGTTTTGAGAACTTTGTAAATACAGGTGACTTGGATGTTGTGATGATCTTCAACCCTCTTCAGATATTCCTCCTCAGACCATGCCTTTGCCCCATTGAACAGAGGCCTCTTATCTGACAAGATTCCGAAAATATTCAGTCCCCCCTCCAGCAGATCAACGGCCCATTGATTAAGGCGTATCCGGCTGAATTCAAGGGAACGCTGTGATTCCTGTATCAGGCCCGCCAGAGGAATACCCTGGTAGAAGAGACAATACATATTATGGCCGAAGGCATAAGCGGCATACTGCAAATTACCCGACCTGAATCCGATTTCGAAGGCATCGGTATAATCCTGAGTGCCGTATCTGAGATGTTTGAACCAATGCCGCAGGGAACTGCCGATCATCAGGTAAAACACGCTTTGGTCGGTTGCGGATCGGAACGTGCCGGTCATAAGGTTAGTTGCCAGCTCTCCAAACTCCTTTGCCGCAGTGTAATCGTTATCCACCCACCCTAGCAGCCCGCCAAATGCCGTATGACTGTACCCAACCTGGGGGATGTTGCCGTAGCGCAGGGTCAGGTTTACCACTTTCGGGACAAGCACGCTCCAGAGCCGTTGATGTGAACGATAGCAGGGTGGCCCCATCGTGATCAGGATTTTCGATGCCATAAGCATCTCAGGATTGCTCATGACTGGCAGTTCAACCAGAGAGGAGATCAAACGGCCTCCCAACTCCTGCCGCACCTGCGAGATCTCACTATTACGCGCCGCCTCGTAGTCTTCAGAGGGCAGGTTTATTTCCAAAGCATTCAGCGCCTGTCGTCCAGCCGCAATGGCCTCCGGATACCTGGCAAGCAAGGTATATTGGACAATGAGAATATTAAGGGCGTCCGCCTTCTCCAATGTTGTCCTGGCATGAGCAACAGCCAGTTGAATACATTTTTCAGCCTCGCCACGATCTCCCTCAAGAAATTCACATTCCGCCCGTTCCTTGAAAAGGCGCATGGCCATTTCGTGCTGGCTGAGCCAGAAGCGTTCGGCAAATCCGGGTCTTTCCAGGAAACGGTTCGCCAAGCGGTAAAACTGGAGCGCTGAACGGTAGGCGGTAGCAGCGTAGGCTTTGCGTGCTGCTGTAATGTTTAGACCAATAATCTTCAACTGCTCTGCTTCATCATTAACCAGAGCGTATCCTGCATTCAAATCACCAACAACCTCGAACAATCTTTCAGAAAGCTGTTCCGGCTTGAGGCTGGCGAGCAGAAGCCTGCCGATTTTCAGCAGTATGTGTGAAAGTTCTGTCGGCTTTATCAATGTATAAGCTGCTTGCTGTACCCGGTCGTGCAGGAACATGCATGTCTCGGGGTTTCGAATATCTTGCTCCGTCTTATTGCTTCTGCCACCGTAAAACGGCAGGAGCAGAGTTTTTGCCTGATCGGCGAAAAGCATTGCCATGCATTCCCCGGACGGGTGTCCACTGATGATACTCAGGGTTTCCAGATCAAAGCGATTGCCAAGGCAGGCGGCCAAGGAGAAAAGATTCTGACTTTCAGCGTCAAGACGGCGAATCTTCATGACAAATAACTCGACCAGATTGTCTGGCATGTCCACTCTTCCTGTTTTATCAATGCGCCATTGCCAGCAGTTCTTGTCTTTGTCAAACCAGAGCAGGTGGAACTCGTGGAGAAAACTTAGAAACGAGCGTACAAAAAAGGGATTACCCAGGGTTTTGCGGTGGATCACCGTCGCCAGTCCCTCAAGGTCTTCAGTAGCTGGCTTAAGTGTCTCTGACACAATCTCCAGCACATCATTCAATGAGATATCGTTAACGTGAAGCACTTTGACAGGAACAGCATGACTCCGCAGGTCATCAACTGTGGCCAGGAGTGGATGGCCGGGCTCTACTTCATCGTCGCGATATGAAACAATCAGCAACAGATAGTGAAGTGTATTTCCTGCCTGTATCTGTTTGAGCAGTTC
>CAIVDK010000128.1 GCA_903904655.1 uncultured delta proteobacterium
ACCATAAGCAGAGACTGTTATACGGTTCTGACCCAATACAACTGGCCCGGAAATGTGCGCGAACTGGCCAATGTTATTGAGAGACTTGTTATCCTTACCCCTGGCGACTGTATCACGACACGAGATCTCCCGACTGAGATTCAGAACCAATTTCAAAATGAGAAGGCCGGCGCGGATATTCACTCCCTGAAAGAGCAGTTGAGATGCGCCGAGGCAAAGATTATCTCCGATGCGGTTAAGAAACATGGAAATGCGCGGCGGGCAGCCATGTATCTGGGTGTCAATCCATCCACAATATGCCGCAAGCTTTGCAAAAAAGAGCAGAAACTTGCATTTCGCGTTGCAATTGTGCAATAAACCATGGCAATTTTATTTATCACTTAAAATAAGCATTTGTGAGTGATTAGCGCTAAGTCGCGCGCGCATCTGTTGCTTCTGTGCAAAATTATCGCCAGGGAATATTTGTCTTTTTAATAAATAATTTTAACCAGTTTATTTATTGGCTCACTGTCCAATACCACGTATTTTGTACTATTTTGATACATGTTCGTGGTCCTTTCGAGGCTGTTGATGGGCAACTGGTATAGTCATTGCTTAGAAACTAGGGATGCACCCGTTTTACAAAATATTTTCAAGGAGTGTACGCATGGAAAAGTTCGTCAGAACAATAGAGACCATAAGCGAATATTCGGGCCGATGGGCATCGTGGATCGTTTATGCCGGAATCATCATGCTTTCAGCCGAGGTGTTTCTTCGTTACATCTTTAACAGCCCGACTGTCTGGGCCCACGGCTACACCCAGCGCCTTTACGGGAGTTACTTTGTCCTGGTCGGGGCATACACCTTCATTCACAAAGGACACGTTCGGGTCGATGTGCTCTATGAACACCTGTCCGCAAGAATGAAGGCCTGGCTAGATATCTTAAACTGCGTATTTCTGCTGGTATGGGCCGGGATCCTGATTCCGGTCAGTTGGCTATTTTTCCTGAAGTCCTACAACATGGGGGAGGTCGATGAAATGGTTCTTGCCCACCCGATGTGGTGGGTGAAATTTCTGATCACTGTGGGTATGATACTCATTTCCCTGCAGGGGATAAGTGAAATTGTGAAACAGTTTTCAGTGCTGTCCGGGTTGAAGATATCATCCGTTACCATCGAGAAGAGGGAGGAAGTATGAGTCCTGAATTGATTCTGACCATCGGTATGTTTAGTGCATTAATCATAGCTATTATGCTCGGCATTTCACTTGCCTTTGCCATGGGCGGGATAGCCGTCGTTACCGCCTTTATCCTCTGGGGATCGGACGGATTTTTTACAATAATAAGCGGTGTGTTCAAGTATATGTGGATGGTGGAACTTGCTGCGGTACCCCTTTTCATATTCATGGGGGTTGCACTGGCCAAGAGCACTATTGCCAAAGAGATGTACGAAGCGTTTTACGTCTGCGCCGGATCGATTCGTGGCGGCCTGGCGGTCGGTTCCTGCGGTTTTGCCGCCGCGCTTTCGGCCATGACGGGGAGTTGTGCGGCCTCGACCCTCACGGCCGGTCTCGTCGGTATTCCGCCCATGCGCCAGCGGGGATATAACGAATCTCTGATTTTCGGGACAATCTGCGCCGCCGGATCCATGGGCGTGCTCATCCCGCCGAGCATTACGCTGGTTATTATCGGCATGACGTCAGGCGAGTCCATTGGCAAGCTCTTCGCCGGGGGAATGACCTCCGGCCTGTTCATCGTGTCGCTTTTCATCGCCTATATCCTGATTTTAACCTGGCTTAAGCCCTCTTACGCTCCGGCGCGCGTGGAAAAATCAACTCTGAAGGAAAAGATATTTGCCCTGCGGACGGTTATTCTGCCGGGTGTTGTCATTATTTCAGTGCTCGGTTCGATTTTTGTCGGAATTGCCACACCCACCGAGGCGGCCGCGATCGGGTGTGTAGCGGTCTTCCTTTGTGTCCTGGCCCGGCGAGAGTGCAACATGAAATTCATTACGGATGTTGTTTATAGCACCTCAAACGTGACCGGAATGGTCATCTGGATCATGTTCGGCGCCGCCGGTTTCGTCAGCGTTTACATGGGCGCCGGCGGAGCAGGCTTCATTCAGGAGTTCCTCTTGGGTCTGGAGATCGGGCGGTGGGGTGTTTTCACCATCACGATGGTTATCGTGTTCATTCTGGGATGCTTTCTTGATCCAGTGGGAATCATCCTGCTCGTTCTGCCGATCTTCTATCCGGTCATTAAATCGCTCGGATTCGATCCGGTCTGGTACTGCGTCCTTTTCCAGGTCAACCTCTGTATGGGGTATATCACACCGCCATTCGGCTACAATCTTTTCTATCTCAAGACGCTGACGCCTGAGACACCCATGTGGGCTATCTACAAAAGTATCGTTCCCTTTGTGGCTATAATGGTATTTAGTATGCTTGTTATGATTTTTGTTCCCGGTATCATCACCTGGCTGCCCGGAGTCATGATCGGAAGCGTCGGTAAATAAACCGGCAGTCTGCGGTGAAATGAGGGCGCACGACGCCTGAAACATTAACCCTTATTCAGAAAAAAAGGAGGTTCGAATGGAAAACAAGGAGATGACACGAAGAGATGTTCTAAAGTTGAGTGCGGCAGCAGGTCTGACCGCTGTGGCTGGTTCCCTGGCCGGCACCACCAGCTCCTTCGCCCAGAGCGGAAAACAGCCCAAGTTCAAACTTCGCATGCAATGCCACTGGCCGATTGGGGTCGGGTATTACAAATTTGCTTTTGTTGAGTACTGCGACCGCGTGCGACAGGCGACCAACGGGGACGTGGTCATCACCCCGTATGCTCCGGATTCCATCGTTCCGACCAAAGACACCCTGGAAGCTTGCGGCAGCGGTCTTTTGGACATGAATTGGTGCTGGGGGGCCTATTGGCAGGGTAAGATGCCGGTTGCTTCACTCTTTTGCGGACATACTTTCGTGTGGGAAGACTTGTCTGCGATGTATTGGAATAGTTACATGCAGGATTGCATGTCAATTTATCGCGCCGCCTACAAGGAACATGGTGTGCATCTGCTCGTTCCCATTGGAATAGACGGCATCACCTTGTGGTCAAAGAAGCCTGTCAGAACCATGAATGATTTCAAGGGACTGAAAGTACGCAGCACAGGGCTGCCTGCCGAAACTCTGAAAAAGGCAGGCTGCACCCCGGTCTTCTTCCCCGGTTCGGAACTCTATCAGGCCCTGCAGTCCGGTGTCTGCGATGCGGCGCACTGGGGGGCAGTCTATACCGGCGCCGAGATGAAATTCAACGAGATTACCAAATATATTATCCAGCCCGATCTGGCGCGCGTCAGCAACGCCGAAATTTCTGTGAACAAAAAACTGTGGGACAAAATGCCCAAAGACATCCAACGTATCCTGGAGGACTGCGGCATGGCAATCAACTATGAGTGCTATGCGCGTTGCGACTACCTGAGCAAAGTGGGCTTGAAAAAATTTGTTGCGGCAGGAGGCCAGGTCAGCCAGATTGAGCCCGCGGCCGTCAAACAACTCCAGAAATTCTCGGATCAGGTCCTTGACGAATATGCTAAGAAGGATCCCAAATACTGCGGGCCGGTAGTAAAGAAGTATCGCGAGATGTTCGATCTCGTGCGCTAAGCAATTACCAGACAATGAGAACGCCGGCAGGGCTGTGGCCCTGCCGGCCGTTAAATCGCCATCCGTGGCAGGAATGTAGAGAATTGCAAAAAAACAGACGAAGTCCGGCAAGCTCTTTAAGAGATTGTTGTGAAAAGCAATTTCTGAAAACACGGACGTAAGACAAGAAATTTAAATACGGGAGGTACCGATGAAAGAAACAAAACCAGGACCACTGGCCAAATACACCGTACTGGATTTCACCTGGGTGCTGGCCGGTCCCCATGCCACCAAGATGTTTACCGATCTGGGCGCAAACGTCATCAAGGTGGAGCAGTACCCGGTTGGCGCCAACGAACGGTGGCTGCCCATGCGCGTGGATCATGACGGCGTCACCCAGAGTTCGTACAGCATTAATGTCAATCGAGGCAAGAAGAGCATCTGCGTCAATCTGAAAAGTAATGAAGGCATGGCGCTGATCAGAGAACTCATCCAAAAGAGCGATGTCATTATAGAGAATTTTTCTCCCGAGGTCATGGGGCGTCTGAATCTGGATTACGAATCGGTTAAGAAGATCAAAAAGGACATCGTCTATTGTTCGATCTCCTGCTTCGGCCACTGGGGCCCTTACAGCCACAAACCCGGCTACGACATCATCGCCCAGAGCGCCAGCGGCTGGATCGCCCAAAGCAAACCCAATATCATGGCCCCGGTTTCCATCGGGGACATGAATGCCAGCATGTACGCCTGTACCGCGATTCTGTCGGCCCTGATGTTCCGTGAGCAAACCGGAACCGGGCAGAATATCGATATCTCCATGATGGACTGTTTATTCGGACTCCATGAGAACACGCTGCCCTGGTATATGATCACTGAAGCAATCGGATCTCCCAAAGAGCCGATGCAAATTGGTGCGAAGCACCCCGGCTATGCGCCTTATGGCATCTATCAGGGGAAAAACGGTTCGATTGCCATCGCTTTACTGACGGAAGCCCGCTGGCCGGCGCTTGTAAAAGCAATGGGAGAAGAATTCTGCTGGCTAAAGGATGACCCGCGTTTTAAAACCGTTTCGTTGCGCTGCATGACGGATAGTGCCCCGCTTCTGCACACAGAATTGGAGAAGTGGGTCATGTCTCTGCCGACCGTCGAAGAAGCCGAAAAAATCCTCGAAGAGGCAGGTATCCCCTGCATGCGAGTGAGAACACTGGTCGAACTGGCCACGAAAGACCCTCAGGTCAAGGCCCGAGAGATGATATCACGGGTGTATCAACCCTTCATCGGCCCCATGATGATGTATGGCTGCCCGCTGAAGATGTCCGAAACGTCCGGTTGCATACGCGGGTATGCGCCGCTTCTTGGGGAACATAACCGTGAAGTTCTGCAAAAAATGCTGGGGCGATCCGACGAATCCATCGACAATCTCTATCAGGAAGGCGTGCTCTATCACGAGGAAGCCATTAGCAGGCTGCCTGAAGAATTGGCCAAGATGGAGCAATTGCAATCACAATAGACCGTCCGGAGATACACCTGCAGGTGCATTCGTACAACGAAAAGGAGCCAAATATGGGCGCAGATCTATTGACAAGGCTGTTCTCCCTGCAAGGGAAGACAGCTCTGATCAGCGGAGGATATAAGGGAATCGGCCGGATGTTTGCCGAAACCTATGCCGAGGCGGGAGCCAATGTGGCCATCGTCGCCAGGAATCTCGAAGGCTGCACACAGGCCGCCGCAGAGATATCCGACAGATTCGGCGTCAAGGCGATCGGGCTCGCCATGGACATCCGGAAAACCGAAATCGTCAACCGGGTCGTCAGGGAAATCATGGATGCATTCGGCAGGATCGACATCCTGGTGAACAATGCCGGGATCACCGGAACCGAAAAACCGGTTCTGAAAATGTCCGATGAAGACCTGGACGACGTGATGAGCGTTGATTTCCGCGGCGCCTTTGTGACATCACGGGCAGTGGCCGGATACATGGTAGCACAAAAAAGCGGTCGGATCATCAACGTATCCTCCATTCTGGGTAAGATCGCCGCCCGCAACATGACGGGATACTGCGCCAGCAAGGCGGCTGCGATCCAACTGACCAAGGTCATGGCTCTGGAACTGATCCGCGACAATATCCAGGTCAATGCGCTATGCCCCGGTTATTTTCTGACGGATTTCAACCGTGAATTCTTCAATTCCGAGGCTGGAAAGAACCTGGTCAAGAAGATGATTCCCATCAACCGGGTGGGCAATCTCGACGAACTCCGTTCAACGGCGCTGTTTTTGGCGACGTGCCCCTCATTCCTGACAGGGGCCGAGATTTACGTTGACGGTGGGCACACTCTCGTATAATTAATGATGAATAGGACGCAGGGCGTTACAGATAAACAAACAATTAGGAGGTGAATAGGAGATATGATCAAGACAAAAGAGGATTACATCGAAAGTTTAAAACAGCAGAAATTGAACGTATATTACAAAGGGGAACGCGTGGAAGACGTC
>CAIVDK010000129.1 GCA_903904655.1 uncultured delta proteobacterium
ACAGTGCCCTACGTAACCGGCGGGTTGTCATCGACCGGTTTGACCGGACGATCCAGTTTTTCCGGATTCCCCGATCAAGTCGGGGAATGACTTCGTGTGTTGAATGGTGACGCTGCGGGTAGAATGATCAGGATTTCATACGCCTTCCTCCCGAGGCTGTGTCGTAATTAACAAGCAACGCCGGGTCGGTGACCCGGCCTACAAAAAAAGGAGGCCGTTGCTGTAGGCCGCGTGACCTCACGCGGCGTAAGGATGGCGAAGAATGAAAATTTTTACTATTGCGACACAGTCTCCCCGCCGCGGGGGGAGGGGCTTTTTGACTTTTTGCAGGTCAACACTAAGGAGGGGCGATGAGTAGAAATAAAAGGTTATGGCTTCTTGCGGGACTGGTGGCGGCAGGTTTGGCTTTCGGCGCCTATCAGTCGGTGCGGATCTTTAAAGACGGCGTTCAGGCTTACCTGTTTGGATATCCCCTGGTCCTGATGGATGTGACCAGGCAGGCTGCGGTCGATCCGCAAACGGGTCAGCAAGCGCCTGCCAATCATTTTATACATGCCCTGTCATTCCCCGATCACAACTTTCGCACAGTGGTGCGTCCCAACAATGATACCCTTTACTCATCGGCCTGGATTGATCTTTCTGCCGAACCCCTGGTCCTGACCGTCCCGGATACGGCGGGCCGCTACTATGTCATGCCCTTTATGGATGCCTGGACCAATGTCTTCGCCATGGTCGGCAAGCGGACGACCGGCACGGGACCCGGCGACTACCTGCTGGCAGGTCCCGGCTGGCAAGGTAAAATACCTGCCAATGTAAAGATCATTCATTCACCTACGAACATGTCCTGGTTAATCGGCCGTATTCAAGTTAATGGCAATAGTGATTTACCCAATGTCCACAAGCTGCAAGAACGGTTTAAATTGACGCCCCTCAGCCGCTGGGACAGTCGTTTGGCAAATCCTGCGTTCATGATTACCATTGAAAAATCAATAGGCCTATCCGCTAATCCTTCGGCCATGGTCGAGAAAATGCCGGATGGTGAGTTTTTCGCGAGGTTGAGCCTGCTCCTGGGAAAGCACCCGTCGGCAGCGGCAGACGCGCCGGTCATGACCATGCTGACCCGGTTCGGCATCGAGCCCGGTAAAACGTTTGACATGAATAACCTGAATATCGTGCGGCGTCTGCTTCTGGAAAAAGCGGTGGCGCTGACGCGTCAGAAGCTGCAGGAGATTGCCGGACGGGACCGCTCCTCCGAAAACAACTGGTCGGTGGCGCGCGACGGCATCGGTGTTTATGGAACGGCATATGAGGTGCGGGCCTTTGTCGCCTTGATCGGATTGGGCGCCCTGCCTGTGCAAGAAGCGGCCTACCCCAATGCCAGTAAAGACAGGGAAGGCAAACCCCTTGACGGACAGTATCGGTATCGCATCCACTTTGACGCCGGCAAAACGCCGCCCGTTGATGCCTTCTGGTCTTTGACGATGTATGATGAGAAGGGCTTTCTGGTGGATAACCCCATAAGGCGTTACACCATCGGCGACCGCGATGGGTTGACGTTCAATGCAGACGGATCGCTGGATATCATCATCCAGCGTGACCGTCCGGCCCAGGGGGAACAAAACTGGTTGCCGGCGAATAAAGGTCCCTTTGCGGTCAGCATGCGCCTTTATATGCCGAAGCCCGATTTTCTGAACGGACAGTGGAAACTGCCGGCTATTGAACGGATGGGCGGCAAATAATAATCCGGGGCATCCTGCAGATATCCGAAGAGCCTCGTTAAAAATGAAAGGAAGTAATAACTTTATGAAAGACCTTGCGGAAGTGGTAGAAGACCTGAATGTCGATCAGATCGAGGCATTCTCCAAGAATCCCGGCGAGGGGCCCGTTGTCATGATGAACCTTTTGAAATTCAAGGCGGAAGGCGGCTTGGCGTCCTATCTCCGTTACGCGATAGAATCGGACAAGTATGTGAGATCTGTCGGGGGAAAGGCGACCTTCATGGGGAAGCCGCAGGAGTTGCTGATTGGCCATGAAGCCTGGGATGCCTTGATCCTCGTCCGGTATCCCTCCCGGAAGGCATTCGTGGATATGATCAACAATCCTGGTTACCAGGAGATCCACAAATATCGCGCAGCGGGCCTTGAGCGTTCTGTGCTTTATGCCATCGATGAGATGGGCCCGCAAGAGCTCCTCTTCGGGGAGTCCCGTTAAAAAATGAAAGGAGTAATGAATTTATGGAAGAACTTCTGGAACAAGTAGGGGACGAGAATAGCGATCAGTTCGCGGCATTCTCGGAGAACCGAAGCGAGGGGCCCGTCGTTTTGTTAAATCTTTTGAAATTCAAGGCAGAAGGCGGCGTGGCATCTTACCTCCGTTATGGGATGGCCGTGGATGAGCTTGTTAAAGAAATCGGTGGAAAGTATACCTTCATGGGAAGGCCGAAGGAACTCCTGATCGGTCATGAGACGTGGGATGCCGTGGTCCTCTTGCGGTATCCGAACCGGAAGTCCTTTGTGGCCATGGTCAATGATCCCCGTTACCTGGAAATCGTCAAGTATCGCACGGCGGGCCTTGATCGTTGCGTCCTGTATGCCGTCGATGAGATGGGCCCGCAAGAGCTCCTCTTCGGGGAAAAGTAAAATGGGGAAGATTGGGAGGTAAAGGCATGAGAAGCAAGTTTTTGTTGATGGCCCTGGGGCTCAGCGCCGGCGCCGCCATGATGGCCGCCGACCAGGTGAGTTCCAGCGTCGACCAGACACGACCCCAAAACGACCAGGCGGGAACTAAGATCGGCCAGGCAAAGCCCAAAAGCGGCAAGGCGAGGCCCAATATTGTCGTGCTCGTCGCCGACGACTGGGGGTTTAGCGATGTGGGCGCCTACGGCAGCGAGATCGCCACGCCCAATCTGGACGATCTGGCCAAACGCGGCGTGAGGTTTTCGAACTTCCACGTCATGGCCGTCTGTTCACCGACCCGGTCGATGCTGCTCACGGGTGTCGATAACCATCGCAACGGCGTCGGCAATATGTCGGAGACCATTCCCCAGGAGCATCTGGGCAAGCCGGGCTATCTGAGCGTCCTCAACGAAAACGTGGTCACCGTGGCCACCTTGCTTCAGGACAGCGGTTACCGCACCTACGCCGCGGGCAAATGGCACGTGGGCAAGGAACCGCACAACCTGCCCAATCAGCGTGGCTTTGATCGCTCCATCATCCAGGGCGACAGCGGCTCCGACAACTATGAGCCGGACAAAAACTACCTGGGCTTGACCGACAAGGCCTACTGGTTCGAAGACGGCAAGGAGGCCGTCATGCCCAAGTTAATTTATACGTCCGAGTTTTATGTGGACCGGGCCATTCAGTACATCGACTCGGGGGCCGGGGAAGGCAAGCCCTTCTTTGCCTACGTCGCCTTCCAGGCCAACCACATCCCGCTGCAGGCTCCCAAGTCGTTCATCGACAAGTATCGGGGCTTCTACAAGGATGGCTGGACGGCGCTCCGCCAGGCCCGGCGCGACCGGGCGGCCAAACTTGGACTGATTGCCAAAGACACGCCGATGGTCACCATGTCCACCACGGCCGACTGGGGCGCTCTGAATGAGAAGAACAAGCAATACGACGCCCGCCGCATGGAGGTATACGCCGGGATGGCCGAGGCCATGGACTACCATGTGGGCCGCTTGATCGCCCACTTGAAGAAAACGGGCGAGTACGACAACACGGTCTTCGTCTTCCTGTCCGACAACGGACCGGAACCGTCCGACCCCTGGGCGATAGCATCCGCCCGGCTGTTTTGGCTCGAATGGAACTACAACCGGGACATGGACAAGCTTGGCGCCAAAGGGACCTTAACGGCCATCGGGCCGAGTTGGGCAAGCGCTGCCGCATCGCCTCTGAGTACTTACAAGTTTTGGTCGGGAGAAGGGAGTCTCCGTGTGCCCCTGATCATCTCCGGTGTGCCGGGGACGCCGCAAAATAAGATTGAGCATAGCTTTGTCCATGTCAACGACATCGCTCCCACCCTTCTCGATCTGGCCCGGGTGGTGCGACCCGGGGATACGTACAAGGGCAAAAAGATCGAGGCCATGACAGGCTGCAGCCTGCTGCCGGTCCTCACGGGGAACGCCCAGCGTGTGCATCCCGCCGATGAGGCCATCGGCTATGAGTTGTCCGGCAATCGTGCGCTGTTCAAGGGCGATTTGAAGCTGCAGAGCAACCTGGCGCCCATCGGCGACGGGCAATGGCATCTCTATGATATCCGTAAGGATCCGGGCGAAACGAAGGATCTGCAAAAAGAGATGCCGGAGGTCTTCCAGACCATGCAGGCCGACTATGCGGCTTATGCCAGGGACAATGGCGTGATTCCCATGCCCGCGGGCTACGATCCCCACGAACAGATCAAGACCAACTCCCTGGTGAATGTCGTGATCCCGAGGTTAAAGCGCGAGGTGTTGCCCTGGCTCGCGGGCCTGGCGGTTTTCATCGCAGCGGTTGTCTATATCCGCAGGCGCAGGAGGAAGCCCTGAGTCGATCCGTTTATTGTACAGGCCTTTGACTTGGCGAAAACCTCTGCGCTTTTTCGCCTCATGACTATAGAAGTTTAAGGAGCTGCTTTATGGAACGAAGAGATTTTCTGAAAGGGGTGGCGGGCCTGTCGGCTCTGGCCGTGTGTTCGGCCACCGACGGTTTCGGCGCATCCAAAACGGTTTTACGGCGCCTGCCGCCGGCATCTGATCGTCAAATCCGAGTGGCTCTTTCCGGCGTGACCAAAGGCGCTTCCGAAGCCGCCATGATTACAGGCGTTCGTGAGGCGGCCCTAGCCGCCTCCGATTTTTCCTGGCTGTCCCGGGGGGATGCCGTCTTCATCAAACCGGCACTTAATTCGGGTTTGCCTTACCCGTCTACCACCAGCCCTGTCGCCATTGCCGCCATGGTGTCGCTCCTCAAGAAAAAGGGGGCCGGACGCGTCATTGTAGGCGATATGTCCGGCATTGAGCATGTGAAGCTTTCACCCGATGGACTTACCGGGAGTACCCGCAAACTGATGGAGGCCTCCGGCATGGCCGGGGCCGTTCAGGCGGCCGGTGGGGAGTTGCATTTTTTCGAAGAAGCCGGATGGCGTGCCTTTTATGAAGATCCGATGGCCGCGGGAACGCACTGGAAGCGCGGCCTGATGATGCCCAATATTCTTAAAGAGGTTGAACACATTATCCTCATGCCCCGCTGCGCCCGCCATATTCTCGCCGGATGCACTCTGGGCATGAAGGCGGCGGTAGGCTATTGGCGAACGGATACCCGTTTGGAATACCATCGGGACGCCGCCACCTTCCATGAGAAAACAGCCGAAGCCAATACGGCCCAAACACTGCTCCGGAAGCAGCGCCTGGTAATTTCCGCGGCGGACAAAATCCTCACCACCATCGGTCCGGACATGGGATATGTCCATCAACCCGAAAACGGAATAATCATCGCATCGGAATCGGTTGTCGCTCATGACATGGTTTCGCTGGCCTGGCTACTGGAAAACAGACGCCACCTTCCGACAGATAAAAAGGATGGGTTTGTCGATGCCAGTCCCCTGGTCGCCCGTTTAGCCAATTACTTGGTTGTCGGCAAACTGGGAGGATTTAAGCCGACCATCGCGTCCGACGCCCTGATCAAAAACGAGCTTAAAACCATCTGGGATGATCGAGTGCTCAATCACGCCTATCGGATCTCCGGCGGCGTGCCGAGATTGACCATTGATGCGTTGGGTGGCACACTTCCCGCCGACCTGCAAAAACTTTTAAGCCAAATGATAATTGTGCCATGAAATAGAATTATAAACAATAAAAGGTAAAAGGAGATTAGTTATGAAAAAAAAGGTTTTAATCACTTCAGGCGTTATCTTAATTTTGCTATTTGTATCAGCATTCATGCTCCCGAAGATACTCACGTATATGGGATTACATCCTGATTACGAAGGACAGGCGTTTAACTTGCAGGGGCGCAGTGCTTTGATCATTACAACCAGTCATGACGTTTTAGGAAACACAGGTAAAAAAACCGGCGTATATGCGTCAGAAATGACAGTTCCGTATTATGAATTCTTAGATGCGAAAATGAAAGTGGATGTGGCGAGTGTCAAGGGCGGCGACATACCGCTTGAACCACTTTCAATAAAGTGGCCGGTGGCAACTGGCGCTGATAAAAGATATTTGAAGGACGACGATTTTAAAAATAAGGTCAAAAACTCCCTTAAAATTGATGATGTGGATTTTACTAAATATGACATTATTTATATTGCCGGAGGATGGGGCGCATCTTATGACTTAGGTACATCAGAGATACTTGGCGTAAAAATTACGGAAGCCAACGCGAAAAATATCCTATTAGGTTCTGTTTGTCATGGCGCGCTCGGCTTTTTAAAAGCTAAAAAAGAAAATGGTGAACCGCTGCTGAAAGATCGCAGAGTAACGGGTGTCACAAATAAGCAGGTCAAGGAATTAGGTGTAGAGATTACACCGCTGCATCCTGAAACAGAAATCAAAAAAGCCGGCGCTAAATTTGAAGGTAAAAGCGCGTTTCAAGACATACTTGCAAATCATAGTGTGATCGATGGTAACCTGGTAACGGGACAAAATCAGAATGCCGGCAAAGAAGTGGCACAGAAAATGATTACCATCCTTCAGAAAAAACAATAAGCCGTGTGGATAAACCTTTGAATAGAATCAAAAGAAAACTATTCTGTAAGCAGGAGATGTGTCTGGAAAAGCCTGCCTGATTGCGTGAACAACAAGGAGGAGAAGGATATGGAAAGAAACAAGACGAACAGCCACGCGAGATGTGCATCCTGTGAAAACGATCTGATCAGCAAGATTTGCATCAGCGAAGCCGGGAAAGCGACCAAAGGATGTCCGACGGTAAATCAAAAAGCGGTATTGGAAGAATCCATCGCGGCATATGAGATTCCCGAGATTTGCGAATTCGCCCGCCAGGCCTCCATCCAGGAGGGGGAGTGTTATGAAAACCGCAAGGAAAATCCTTTCGTATTGGAGCCCACGAAAACGCGAATCGTGGAAATCTACGAATTCGCCAGGAAAATGGGTTATCAGCGTCTGGGACTTGCCTTTTGCATCGGGCTTGTCAAAGAGGCTCGTGTTGTAGAAAGAATTCTAACCCACCATGGATTTGAGGTGGTGTCCGTCATGTGCAAGGCCGGCAGGGTTATGAAGGATAAAATCGGCATCAAAGACGAAGAAAAAGTGATGCCGGGGATTCCCGAGGCCATGTGCAACCCCATATTCCAGGCCAAAATTTTAAACAGGGAAAAGACCGAGTTTAATATTCTTCTTGGTTTATGCGTTGGACATGATTCTTTGTTTTTTAAATATGCTGACGCCTATACAACGGTACTGGCCGTAAAAGACCGCGTCACAGGCCACAACCCCCTGGCCGCTGTTTATTTGACGGACTCATACTACCATAAGATTTTACGATAATGCTGCGCGCGGCGACCGGATTCTTGCCGAAAGCGTCCGGAATTTTGCAATCACTTCCTGCCAAAAAGAAAGTAATACTCAATAAATTGAACAGTCGTTATAATAATTCTTGACATGCCACGGCGGATAGGATAGGGGTTGTTTTAACAGTCGTTAAATGGCGATGGCTTTAGCACACGCTTTTTTAAACAGAATGAAAAACATTATTATGAGGAGGCAGAGATATGAAAGTATTAAGAACACCTGATGAACGATTTAAAGATTTGCCCGGCTACCCTTTCGCGCCCCATTATGTCGAGGTTCCTGACGAAGATGGGGGAAGCCTGAGAATGCATTATGTGGATGAGGGCCCCCGGGACGGAGGCGTTGTTTTGCTTCTCCATGGCGAACCTACCTGGTCATTTCTCTATCGCAAGATGATCCCCATCATCGCCAAGGCGGGCTTTCGTGTGCTCGCCCCCGATCTGGTTGGTTTCGGCAAGTCCGACAAACCGGCCAGCCGCAATGATTACACACTTGAACGCCACGTGGCCTGGACGATGTCCTGGCTTACGAAGGTTAATATCAAAGGGATCACGCTTTTTTGCCAGGACTGGGGCGGGGTCATCGGCCTGCGTCTGGTAGCGGCGAAACCCCAGCTCTTCGATCGGGTGGTGGCCGGCAATACGGGGCTGGCCACGGGAGACTATCCCATGCCTGATGCCTTTAAGCAATGGCAGCAATATTCCCGGGAGGTTCCCGTCTTCGACGTGGGCACCATCATGCGACTCTCCACAACTCAGCCATTCCGTATCAATCCGGGGAAACCCTATCCTGATGAGGTCATCGCCGCCTATGATGCGCCCTATCCCGATGAATCCTACAAGGAAGGGGCCCGCATTTTCCCGTCCCTGGTCCCGACAACGCCGGACAATCCCTCGACGGTTGCCAACCGTGAGGCCTGGAAGTCCCTGGAGGCATTTACCAAGCCGTTCCTGACGGCCTTCAGTGACAATGACGCCATTACCCATGGCGGTGAGCGCATTTTGCAAGGAAAGATCCCCGGCACGAAGGGCCAACCCCACACGACCATCAAGGATGCGGGACACTTCCTCCAGGAGGACAAGGGGGAAGAACTGGCCGCCTTGGTCGTGGAATTTATCGCAAGAACCCCGGCGTAGCTTTATTCATGGCGCTGACCTATCTGCGTCTGTAAAATCGAATGTAGAAAGGAAAAGATATGGAAGAATTCACAGATCGCTTTATTGAAACAAACGGCATCCGCATGCACATTGTGGAAAAGGGGACGGGGCCGCTGGTCCTCATGCTGCACGGGTTTCCGGAGTGTTGGTACACATGGCGCCACCAGATAGCGGCCGTTGCCGATGCCGGATACCACGTGGTTGTTCCCGACCAGCGCGGCTACGGCCAGACGGACCGGCCGGAGGCCATCGAGGATTACAACATGTTCCAACTGACGGGGGACATCGTCGGCTTGGTCCACGCCATAGGCGAGAAGGAAGCCATCCTGGTCAGCCACGATTTTGGGGCCGTAGTCGCCCAATACTGCGCCCTGCTGCGCCCCGATATGTTTAAGGCCCTGGTCCTGATGAGCATTCCCTATATGCCCCGGTTGCGCGGCAACACCGCGCCCATTGAACTTATAAAAATCTTCTTCGTGGAAGGCATCCACTATCAGGTTTACTTCCAGGAGCCGGGACTCGTCGAAGGGGAGTTCGAAGCGGATCCCCGCCGGACCATGGCCATGACCCTTTATTCTATATCGGGCAATGTGCCGCCGGAAAAACGCAAGGGCTTTGTTCTCAAGAAAGGCGAGAGGATGATAGACCAGTATTACTACCCGGAAACCCTTCCCGATTGGCTGACGGAGGCGGATATCGATTATTTCGGCCGGGAATTTGCCAGGTCGGGCTTCCGGGGCGGGTTGAACTGGTACCGGAACATCGATTTTAACTGGAAGCACACCCCCTTCCTCGACGGCGCCCGGATTCTCCAGCCGACTCTCTTTATCGCCGGCGATGCCGACCCCGTCCGGGGGATGCTGCAAAAGGCCATAGACAAACTCGAGAAGTCGGTCCCGAACCTGAAGAAAAAGGTCATTTTCCCGAATGTCGGACACTGGGTCAACCAGGAGCGGCCGGCCGAGGTCAACCAACTGATTCTGGAGTTTTTGAAAAGCCTGTAAGTGGTGTTATGTCAAAGTAATTCAGGCTTTGAGGCTGTTCACCATTACCATTTCGTTAGAAAGGAGCAGTGAAGATGAAGATACTCATTACCAGTTTTAGTCAATCGGGAAACACCGTCAAAATTGCGAAGGCCATTTCCGATGAGGCCGCCAAAACCTGTGAGGTTTCAACGAAGACCCTTGAAGAGGTCAAGGCCGGCGATCTGGCCGGCTATGATCTGGTCTTTATCGGCTCTCCCATTCATGTCGGAAGTCTTGCCGGACCGGTCAAAGACTTTCTGAATCGCCTTCAGGCGCCGTCCGGACTGAAAATGGCCGGCTTCGTCACCCATGCCGGTCCGGCCTACCCGGAACAAGTCATGAGCAAGTTCGTCGAGCCCCTTCAGGCCGCCTGCGAAAAAAACGCCCTGACGTACCTGGGGTGCTTCAGTTGTCAAGGATTTCTCGATCCAGCTCTACACGAGATGATTAAGAAGAGTCAGAAGTTGACGGATGATGAGTGGGCCGAAAGGGTGAAGGAAATGACCGGCCATCCCGACGCGGGGGACCTGGACAAGGCCAAGGCCTTTACCCGAGACGTATTATCCCGGAAGTGATTAACTTTTAAAATCTATAAAAAATAAACGATGAGGAGGTAATGTATGTCAACATTAAAAGAATTCCAGAAAGCAGGGCAGGA
Source organism: uncultured delta proteobacterium (assembly GCA_903904655.1). Lineage (GTDB taxonomy): Bacteria > Desulfobacterota > Syntrophia > Syntrophales > Smithellaceae > UBA8904. The sequence continues at coordinate 10,345 of CAIVDK010000129.1, forward strand.
GATTTATGACAAAGTCCATCTGGGCAGCATGCCCGTGGCCATTAAATTCGTCAAGAACGCCTCGGAATTTGAGGACCTGAAGGTCATGCGCCCCTCGGCCATGGGCGAGGAATGGGCCATGTGCCAGGGTTTCACCTATGCCCGAAGGTGGGGCTGGAATGTGGCCATGACCGGCGAGGACAGCTTCTGTCTCCCCGGCGCGGGCTCCCTCGGCTGGCTGGACATCACGGAAGAGGAAATGTACGAAAGCCAGATCCGCCAGGGCTGGCACAAAAGCCCCGAGGCGGAGAGGCGCATCTTTGCCTTCGGCAAGAAATTGACCGGTGAAGGCGGTCTGAAAAAAAAAGGTGAATACAAAGGATTCGTCGTTTCCCCCCTCCCCAAATCGATCATCGAACCCGATACCGTTTTGATTTACGGCAATGGCGAACAGATCACCCACCTGATTCAGGCCATCGTTTACGACGGACGAAATTTTCCCGTCTCGGGACACTGGGGCTTTGGCGAGTCCTGTTTCAAAGGCGGCTTGCTTCCCTTCCTCAACCAGATTCCCGAGGTGGTCATTCCCGGCACGGGGGACCGGGCCTTCTCCGGTGTCTTCGATTACGAGATCGCCATCGGCATCCCGGCGTCCCTTATACTTGAAGTGAATGAAAATCTCTTCAAGACCGGCGGACGCTTAAATATGGGCATGCCCATCAAGACCCTTATTTCCAGGGGCATCAAAGCCAAACTCACCCCGGGATTTGATTATCTGCGCAAGACCATTGAAGAGCGCAAAAAAGGTCAAAACAAATGATCACGAGAGGAGCAATGCATGCCTGAAGTTATCAGAACAGACGAGAAAAACTTTGCCGGTCTGGAGTTGTACCCTTTCGCACCCCATTGGTTCGTCTGGAACGGGTTGCGGATGCACTACCTCGATGAAGGCCCGCCGGATGCCCCGGTTGCCTTCTGCCAGCACGGCAATCCGACGTGGAGCTACCTTTACCGGAGGATGATCCCCCTGCTGGTCAAAGCCGGCTTTCGGTGTGTGGTACCGGACCTGATCGGCTTCGGCAAAAGCGACAAAGTCATCGACGATGACTGGCACCATCTTGAACGGCATTCCCGGTCCATCACCGATCTGATCAAACACCTCAACCTGACGGATATGACCCTTTTTTGCCAGGACTGGGGAGGGCCGATCGGCCTACGCCAGGCCGTGGATATGCCTGAGCGCTTCAGCCGCCTGGTGATCATGAACACGTGGCTTCACCACGCCGAATATCAATACACCGAGGCGCTGATCACCTGGAATCATCGCTGGCAGCCGGGCAACCTGCTGGCGGAAAATCCCTATATCGGTCGCATTATGGAGCACTACGCGAAAAGGCACGGCGGGCGTGATACGGAAGCCGTATTGAAAGCCTATGAAGCCCCCTTTGACGGCGGCGCATCAAAAGCCGCACAGCGGCAATTTCCCCGGGCGATTCCCTTCGCGCGACCGGATCGGGGCAACGCCATTCTTCAGTCTCTCTGTTTTGAGGCCCTGAAGATGTGGACAAAACCGGCTCACTTTATCTGGGGAAGCAAAGACCCCGTATTTACCGTAGAATGGGGAAAAAAATGGGTGGCCCATTTTGCCCGGGCCACCTTTGATGAGATTGAAGGGGCCGGCCATTTTCTCCAGGAGAGTCATGGCGAGCAGATCGTGGAGCTGTTTTTAAAAAGGCAGGCCGGAAAGTAATGATGGGGCAACAGATGGCCATGGGCCCTTCATCGTAAATGATTTATTAATTCCTTTACGTGATTAAGGAGTGTTTGCATGCCCGAACTGGAAGAAAAAATCAAGGAATTTGCCAGGAAGGCCGGGGCGAACCTGGTGGGGATCGCCGGACCCGGGCGTTTTGAAGGTCCGCCGTCGATCAACCCCGCTTATGAAATGCGGGGGGCCAAGTCTATCGTGTCGATCGCCGTGCCGCTAAACGTGGGGGCCATCTATGAATTCCTCGGCAAGGTTTCGCCGCTGCCCCACAACATGGACCATACCAAGGTGTATCAAAAGATCCACCGCCTCTCCCGGGAGATTGCGGACTACATCAGAAGCCTCGGCTACAAGGCCAAGGCCGTGCGGCCGAACAACACTTACCGCCGTTCGTGGGACCCCTTCATCAACCGGCCGACCTTTTCCCATCGTTTTGGCGCCGTCGTTTCCGGTCTGGGCGCCTTCGGCCTTTCGGGAAACATCGTGACGAAGGAATACGGTGCGGCCGTCGTCCTGGGCACGATCGTGACCAATGCAAAACTGACGTCGGACCCGGCACTGCCGGCCCGCTCCGTCATGGACAACCGCTGCACGGCCTGCAGGCTTTGCGACAAGTCCTGCTCCATGGGTATGTTCCGGGACGATGACGAGGAATACCTGCTGATCAACGGCGAGCTCCATCCCCGCGGCAAGCGGGAATGCATCGATCTCTGCAACGCCCCGTGCTTCGGGTTGCACGGCATCTCGCGGGATAAGAAATGGACCAACTGGGGCCAGCACTGGATCAAGCCCTGGACCGACGCCCAACCCGACGCCACGGATAAAAAGAAGGTCCGGCAGACATATATGGGCTTTGCCTCCACAACAGGCGACAGCTTTGTCCGTTTCAAGGCCATCCGCAACTTCGCCCGCGACTACTTCCCGCGGGAACAGGTTGAGGACCTGATCCCGGAATATGAGCAGATGACCAGGGATGAAAACGAGCGCCGGGCCCTGTGGTTCAAGGCCCTCAAGAACATGGGCAGCTATGGTTTGGAGAGGGATCCCGCCCTTTTAACCTGCGGCCAATGCATGCTGGTGTGCGGCGCCGATTTTGCCGAAACGAAGAAGCGTTATGACCTCCTGCGGGACGGCGGCTACGTGGTCCCCGACGCCGACTGGAAGATGGTGCATGTAAACACGTATGAAGAGGCCGTCGCCCTGAAGGCAAAATATAAACGACGGGTATCGACGGCCGAGATGATGAAGGATACGCAGAAAAACGGGGTCCTCTGGCTGACTGACTATTTCGGCTTTGAGCCGATCGAGGAGATCAAGGGTCTCCTCTACCAGGCCCGGGCGAAAAAGGCCTGCGCCGCGGCGGGGCTGGCCGGCAAGGATGCCAAATCGCCCATGATGAAGAACCCCTTCTATCTGTTCCGTGGGGCATTGCCCTCCTCGAAACGAAAGAAGAAACGAGGTGGTTAGACAAAGAGGACAGGCGCTTATCGACTTTTTGCCTGTTTATTTTTGATGAACTCGTAAAAGTCACACAAGCTGTCGTTCCCGCGCAGGCGGGAATCTAGAACATTTTAAAATCATTGGATTTCCGCCTGCGCGGAAATGACAAAAGTAGGGTAAAATTGACTTTTTACGAGACCATTATTTTTGAAGGTACAAAAAATTTTTGGAGGTTATGATGGATTACAAATGTATTGAACTAAAAACGGAAAATCATGTGGCCACCGTCGGCCTGAACCGCGTGGACGCACTCAATGCCTTCAGCTATCAAATGGCAACGGAAATCATCGCTGTCTTCAATGAGCTTAACGAAAACAGCGATGTCTGGGTGATCATCCTCAAAAGCAATGCCCGGATGTTTTCCGTCGGCCTGGACCTGAAGGATGCCATGGCGCGGAGCGGCGAAAGGACGGCGAAAAACATGCTCAATACGCCCGTCCACGACAAGAATATGCTGGAGTGCTGCAACGCTCTTGAGGAGTGCAAAAAGCCCATCATCGCCGCCGTTCACAACAAGTGTGTAGGCGCCGGCCTGGATACGATCGTTGCCTGCGATTTCCGCCTTTGTACGGAAGATGCGTCGTTTTCTCTCAGGGAGGCGCGAGTGGGGATGGTTGCCGATATGGGTGTCCTCCAGCGGCTTCCCTTCATTGTTGGTCAGATGTACACCCGGCAGATGGCCTATACGGGACGGTTCTTCTCATCCGCCGAGGCGGAAAAGATGGGGTTGGTCCTGGCTGTCTATCCCGATCAGGATACCATGTTGGCCGCCGCTCATAAACTGGCGTCAGAGATCATGGAAAGTGCCCCCCTGGCGGTCCAGAACACCAAGGAGGTTCTGAACTACAGCCGGTTTGTCCCGATCAAGGAGGGTATGTCCATGGCCGCCCATAAGACGATGCTCCTTGCCCTCTCTGACGACTGTACGGAAGCCATGATGGCCTTTATGGAGAAGCGGCCGCCCAAATTCAAGGCGTCCTGATCCTGTTCCGGATAAATCAATAAAGATCAGAAAGGAGTGCAACATGAAGAAAATAATCCCCATCCTCATCCTGTCGGTCATGGTGATGACCTTGTCCGCCTGCCAAAGCATGATGGAGAGAGAAATCAAAAAAGGGATGAACCGGCAGAAAGTGGGGATGTTGACCGACGGTAAACTGCATGTCGTCCTGGTGGGGTCGGGCGGTCCCATAGTCAACACCAAGCGCTGCTCCACGAGTGTGGCCATTATGGCCAACGGTGAATTTATCCTCGTTGATGTCGGTCCCGGCAGCGTCCGCAACGCGGACCTCCAAGACCTGCCCCTGGCGGCCCTGACCGGTGTTTTTCTGACCCATTTTCACTCCGATCACATCGCCGAATTGGGCGAGGCGAATTTCCAAAGCTGGGCCCAGGGCAGACAGAAGGCACTGGCGGTCTATGGTCCCGCGGGCGTGGACAAGGTTGTCCAGGGCTTTACCCTGGCTTATGAGCAAGATACGACATACCGGATCGAACATCACGGCGAGGCCACCATGCCGCCGGCTGCATCCCGGCCGGAAGCCAAAACGATCTCCTTCAAAGATCCGGCACGGGCGGAACTCTTTTTTGATCGCAATGGCCTGAAGGCTTATGCCTTCCTGGTGGATCATGCACCGGTTAAACCGGCGGTCGGTTATCGGTTCGAATACAAGGGGAATGTTGTGGTCCTGACAGGCGATACCAAAAAGATCGACATCCTGACGCAACAGGCGAAAAATGCCGACCTTCTGATATGCGAAGCCCTCTCCTTCAAGACCACGGCCCTCATCGGAAAGGTTGCCTCAGAAAACAACAGGCCTCGGTTCGCGAAAATCATGAGCGACATCCTGGATTATCACATGAGTCCGGTGCAGGCCGGCGAGCTGGCCCGGGATGCCGGCGCCAAAAAGCTGGTCTTCTATCACATTGCTCCGCCGGTGCCGAACTTCCTGGCCAAGCGGTTGTTCCTGGAGGGTGTCAGCGATGTTTACAAAGGTGAGATTATTTTGGGCGAGGACGGTATGGCGTTCACCCTCGATCCCAGGCAGTAGGGACGTTTTTCCCGGGCATGACCATGCATGATCAGGCTTGTGTCCTGATGTGTCGTTGTGTAGTGCCGCAGCGTGAGCCAAACGGTCGCAATCGAATTGAAAATAGGAGGAGATATAAGTGAATATGGAAACGAGCAAGCATTATCATCCGGACCAGATAGCGTTGCCGAAGGGAAAAATAAGGTATTCCATTGCCGTCATTCTTTTATTGTTGATTAGTGTGTCATATGCCGACCGGGTCAATGTTTCCATCCTGATCGCCGATACGCAATTTCTTTCCGACATGGGGTTGACGGGTCAGCCTGCCCGCCAGGGCCTGCTCATGACCGTTTTTCTGATTCCCTACTTTATTACCAACCTGTTTGCCGGACAGCTGGGTGGCCGCGTGGGGCCCCGGATTGCCATGACCGTAGCGGTGGTCCTCTGGTCCATCTCTCTGTTTATCTCGGGCGCGGCGCGGAACCTGGGCACCATGCTTGGGGCCCGGGCCTTCCTGGGGTTTGGTGAGGCCGTCCAGTGGCCCATGATGGTCGCCTTCGTCAGGAATTGGTTTCCCGTGAAGGAACGGGCCAAGGCCAACAGCATCTGGGCCCTCGGCCTGTCCATCGGGCCGGCCATCGGTCTGCCCCTGGTCGCTTATATCGTGGGGGACTGGGGCTGGCGCGCGTCGTTCTTTTTTCTGGCGGCTCTCGGCCTCCTCCTGCCCCTGCCCGTCGTCTGGTTTCTGACCTCCGATCATCCCCGGCAGCACCGGTCCATCAGCAAGGACGAGGTGGCTTATATCGAGGCCCACCTGGATCATGAAGAGGCATCTCAAAATGAGGGCGGCTTGGCGGGCTTTGGCGCCATGGGGGTGAAGGGGCTCCTGAAGATTCCCAATTTCTGGATCCTGGTGGTCGGCTACATGTGCCTGCAGGCCATCTTTTTTGGCTCGATGATGTGGGTGCCCCAATATATGAAAATGTCACGGGGCTTTTCCCTGGCCGAAACGGGGGCCATCGCCGCGCTCCCTTGGATCATTGGGGCCCTCTCCACGATGATGATCGGTTTTGTTTCGGATAAATTCCAAAAAAGGGGCATTTTCTTTAGCATCGGTCTTTTCATGACCTCCTTTTGTCTCTACATGGCCGTGACCGTATCCGACCGTTACCTCTGTATTGCCTTTATCTGCCTGAACAGCTTTTTCAACGGCTGGTGTCTGCCCATGGCTATGACGATCATTCAGAGCATCGTTCCCGGCCGGATGGCCGCGACGGGGGCCGGCGTGATGAACGGCGTCGGCGGGCTTTTGGGCGGGGCCATGTCCCCCGTGATCGTGGGCGCCCTGATTGGCGCCACGGGGTCCTATTATACCGGCTTTCTCTACTTCATCGCCCTGGGCATTCTCGGGGGAACCCTGGGGGCGGTTTTGGCCTTTAAAAAAATATAACGGGCCATTGGTGGATGCGTGGCCCTTCATCCACCCTGCATAAGATGTATAAAAAATGATGTCATACGGCGCGAGCATAGGCGCTTGAAGAACAATAGGGAGAAGGAGTGAGATTATGATGGAAGTAGATGATCTGAACGTTTTGCAAGTAAATGAATTGATGGAGAATCACAACGAGGAACCCGTTGTTTTTATGAACCTTTTGAAATTTAAGGTGGAAGGCGGTTTGGCGTCCTATGCCCGTTACGCGATGGAAGCGGACAAGTATCTGAGAGCTGTCGGGGGAAAGGCGATTTTCATGGGGCAGCCGAAGGAGCTGCTGATTGGCCATGAAACCTGGGATGCCTTGATCCTTGTCAGGTATCCCTCCCGGAAGGCTTACATGAGCATGATCGACAATCCTGGTTACCAGGACGTTCACAAGTATCGCGCAGCAGCCCTCGATCGTTCCGTTCTCTACGCGATCGATGAGATGAGCCCTCAAAAACTCCTATTCGGGGGGAAGTGATAACGGGATGACGTTCGAAAGACATCAAAAATTGCGCATGATGTGGATAAAATGACAGACAGGTTTATTATATACAGGAGAAAAATAAATGAAGCATCTTGAAGAATTTCGCCAGGTCGTCAACCAATCATTCGGCTACGCCCGGCAATTAAAAAAGGATTCCGGCAAGAAGATCGTGGGCTACGTCTGTTCCTACACACCGGAAGAAGTGATCCTCGCCGCGGGGGCCCATCCGCTGAGAATCCTTGGAACGAAGGAGACTATCCATCTGGCCGATTCCCATCTCCAGTCCTACTGCTGTTCCCTCGTGCGGGGCATCCTGGAAGAGGGCCTGTCCGGTAGGGTCGATTTCCTGGACGGCATGGTCTTTCCTCACACCTGCGACTCTGTACAAAGGCTCTCCGACATCTGGCGCATGAATATCCCTTTCGGGTTTCATCTGGATCTCATCTTGCCCGTCAAACTCGATACGCTGAGCGCCCAGCACTATATGGTCGATGTCCTCCAGAAATTCCGGACCGATCTGGGCCGCGCCCTGCAGGTGGACATTACCGATGAGGCCCTGAAGAAAGCCATCCGGACGACAAATGCCATCCGCCAATCCATCCGGGCCATTTACGAGCTGCGGAGCCGGAATCCCCGGCTCATGACCGGAACCGACTTATATACCCTGGTCCGGGCCTCCATGATCATGGACCGCGACCGCCTGAATATTCTTCTTGCCGAAACGGTCGCAGAACTGAAAGTGAAAGCGGACCGTGAAAAAGAAGATACCTCGCTGAAACGCATCATCCTCGCCGGCGGCATCTGCAACCACCCCGATATCTATCCCATGATTGAAAATGCGGGGGGGGCCGTTGTCTGGGATGATTTCTGCACGGGGGCGCGATATTTTACGGAGCTGATCGATGAGGGGGCCGAACCGATTGCCCGCATTGCCGGCAGGCTTATCAACCGCGTCGTCTGCCCGGCCAAGCATATCGACCTCGACGGACGGGCCCGGCATATCATCCGCCTGGTAAAAGAGAAAAACGCCCGGGGCGTCATCTTTTTACTGCTCAAATTCTGTGACCCCCATGCGTTCGACTACCCCGACATCAAGAAGAGCATGGACGAGGCTGGTATCCCTGTCATGCTGCTGGAAATCGATGACCCCATCCCCGCCGAGGGGCAATTGAAAACGCGTTTTGAAGCGTTTTTAGAGATGCTGTGAAAGGAGCACCCATGTCTGATATCAAGCTGGAATTGGATAAGAGAAAAACCAAATTAGAAAAGAAGATGCAGAATATCATGGCCGGTTATTATATCGACGCCAAAATGGCCCGTCAGAACAATAAGAAGGTGGCCTGGATCACGAGCGGCGGCCCCGTGGAGCCCCTGCTGGCCATGGATGTCATCGCCGTTTATCCGGAGAACCACGGGGCGATGATCGGCGCGAGCAAAATGGGCGTCGATCTGTGTGAAAAGGCGGAGGCCATGGGCTATTCGAGCGATCTGTGCTCTTATGCCCGCGCCGATATTGCCTGCTGCACTGTCAATGGCGGCCCCATCGGCGGGTTGCCCGAACCGGACATGCTGGTGTGCTGCAACAATATCTGCGGGTCCGTTATGAAATGGTATGAGGTGCAGGCCCGTCATTTCAAGGTCCCCCTGTTTATTTATGATACCCCGGTTTGCCACACGGATTACACCCCCGAGATGAAACGCTATGTTGAGGCCCAGACCCGGGAATATTTCCAATTTCTGGAACATGAGACGGGCCGCAAGATGGATATTGACCGGCTCAAGGAGATCGGCAAAAATTCCGTCGAGGGGGCTCAGTTGTGGCAGGAAACCCTGGATACGACCATGAGCAGGCCATCGCCCATGACGGCCTTCGACGCCTTTTTCCACCTGGCCCTGATCGTCACCCTCCGGGGGACGCCCCAGACCCTGGAGTATTACCGGGAATTGCGGGATCTGATGAAAGAGCGGTCCCAAGCCGGCATCGGGGCCGTCCCGAAGGAGACCTATCGCCTCCTCTGGGACAATCTTCCCATCTGGCACCGGATGAAATGGCTCTCCGATAAATTTGCCGAACACGGCGCCTGCCTGGTGGCCGATACCTATACGTCGGCCTGGTGCGGCATCAAGAGGGAGCTGAATAGGGACGATGTCATCGCATCTGCCGCGGAAGGTTATACCTACTCGTATTTGAATCTCGGCACGGACAAGATGGCCGAGTTGGTCCTGACCATGGTTGATAAATATCAGGTCGACGGCATCGTCATGCACTCCAATCGCAGTTGCCGGCCTTATTCCTTCGGGCAGTATGATCTGCAGAAGATCGTGGAACGGGAAAAAGGCATCCCGTCGCTGATGATCGAGGCCGATATGGTCGATGATCGGAGCTTTTCCGAAAGCCAGGTCGCCACCCGCATCGAGGCCTTCATCGAGATGCTCCGGCAGAGAAAGGGTGCGTGATCCCATGTACACCATCGGCATTGATATCGGATCGGTCACCGCAAAGGGGGCCCTCATGTCGGATGGGGCCCTGGTGTCCTCCCAGGTCTGCTTTACGGGCTACAATACGGCGGCGACGGCCCGATCGATTTATGAGGGGCTTCTGGAAAAAGAGGGCCTGAAGGAGACGTCGATTGAAGGCATTGTGGCGACGGGTTATGGCAGAAACAGCGTGCCCTTCGCCGACCGGACCGTTACGGAGATCATGTGCCACGCCGCCGGCGCCTACCACTTGAATCCCGCTGTCCGGGCCGTCATCGACATCGGCGGCCAGGACAGCAAGGCCATCGTTCTTAGCGACGGGGGGCGGGTGGCCAATTTTGTCATGAATGACAAGTGCGCCGCCGGGACAGGCCGTTTTCTGGAAGTTATGGCCCGGGCCCTGGAAGTGGATCTCGATCAATTCGGGACCCTGTCCCTCCAGGCGGACCAACCGGCCAAGATTAGCAATCTCTGTGCGGTCTTTGCCGAGTCGGAGGTTGTGTCCCTGATCGCCAAGGGAGAGAAGCGGGAGAATATCATCGCCGGCATCCATGCGGCGATCGGCTCGCGGGTCATGGCCATGACGGGCCGCTTGGGCATGTGGGGTGTGACAACCCTCATGATGACGGGCGGCGTGGCCAAAAACACAGGCGTCGTCAAGGCACTGGAAAAGGTCTGGGGCAACCCTATCCATGTCTCCCCTCATGCCCAGCTGACGGGGGCCATCGGCGCAGCCCGCCTGGCCAGGGTTGCAGGAAGCCCCGAATAAAGATAATAAATGAGTAAGCATCGTTAGAAGGAGGATTTTACGTATGGCAGAAAAGATTGAGATCAAGGATGAATGGAAGGCCCAGCTCGGCGTCAATTCTCCGCCCTGGACCTATGAAATAACCACCACCAGCGTCCGCGCTTTTGCCAGAGGCGTGGGGTATACCGACCCGGTTTATTATGACATCGATGCCGCCAGGGCGGCGGGGCACCGGAATTTGCCGGCGCCCCCGTGCTACCTGGGCACCCCGGTGTTTATCCCCGGCAAATCCGATGACACGTTTTCCGGACCGGTGAACTCCGGCATGAGTCTTTTTCAGTTCGGGCTGGCCAATGTTCTCGATGGCGGGACGGAAGTTGAGTATTTCGACACCCTTTGCGCTGGCGACACTCTGACGGCCGTCAATCGACTGGTCGGACTCGATGTGCGCGAAAGCAAGGCGCTCGGGCAGATGCTGATCCTTAGCCTGGAAATGGAATACAAGAATCTAACCGGCAAAGTAGTCATGATTGCACGCGGCCAGACAATCTTATATTAAGGAGAAATAAAAATGGCTCTCACATGGGATAACATAAAAGAAGGGGATGCGTTGCCGGAAATGAAAAAAACACCGGGCGTCACCCAATTGGTAAAGTATGCGGCGGGAGGCGGTGATTTTAACCCGATGCATCATGATTACAATTTTTTTCAATCCAAGGCGATTGGCTCCATCATTGTCCACGGCCGGTTTAAATGGTCCTCTCTCGGCGAGCTCGTGTCCAACTGGCTCGGTCACCAGGGACGAATCAAGAAGGTTTCCTGCCAGTATCGGGGCATGGATTTTCCGGATCAGGAAATAACCGTCAAAGGCATTGTCGAGAGGAAATGGCAGGAAGGCGGAGAAAAACTGGTGGAAGTGGCTGTCTGGACAGAAAACGCGGAAGGCAAACAGACAACGCCGGGCAAAGCGGTTGTAGCCTTTATATAGTTAGTCCACACAAATGCAACCCAGACAGGAGACCAGCGATGGATATTTATGAACAACTGCGAGAAACTCTGGATGCACACCCCGCGACAGCCCCACCCGCGTCGTCGATAAGCGAGATTCTGCGTATCCTTTTCACCCCCGAGGAAGCGGCCATAGCCGCCCGTATGAGCTTCAAGCCCAAGAGCGCCGCCGCTCTTGCAGAAGCCGCCGGCGTCTCCGAAACGGAAGCGGAACAGCAGCTTGAATCCATGGCCGATAAGGGGGTCATCGGATGCCGGCGAAAAGCGGGGAATAAACTCTATAGTCTCTCACCCGTCATCCCCGGTGTCTTTGAAGTCCCTTTTATGAAAGGGGAGAGAACCCCAATGCTTGAACGTTTGGCGCCGCTGTGGGAGGAGTATCACCATGAAGTCATGGGCGCCTCCTTTGCGGGAAACCCCACCCCGTTCATGCGTGTCGTGGCTGTCGAAGCATCCATCGAGGCGAGGGATCGCATTCACCCTTACGAGGAGGTTCGCCATTTGATCGATGGCGCCGATCACCTTGCCCTTTCGAACTGTGCCTGTAGGGTCAGTGCGGAAAAATGTGACAAGCCGCGGGAGGTGTGCATCAACTTCAATGACGCCGCTCTTTTTATCGAAGAAAGGGGATTTGGCAGGCGGATCAGCAAGGAGGAGGCCCTGGCCGTGCTGGACAAAGCGGAGGCCGCCGGATTGGTACACATGAGCAATAACAGTGCCGACCGGGCCGGCGTGATCTGCAATTGCTGCCCCTGCTGCTGTACGATCCTCAGAGGTAAGACACAACTGAACCATCCCCATGCATTTGAGCCCAGCCGCTATGAAGCGCGGGTGGACGGCGCGGAATGCATCGCCTGCGGCCTCTGCGCCGAGGAACGCTGCCCCATGAAGGCCATCGAGATACGGGAAGATGCCGCCTGTGTCAGTAGCGACAATTGCATCGGCTGTGGTCTCTGTGTGACCACCTGTCCCACGGGGGCCATCAGGCTTGCCGAAAGAGAATCGATCCCTCTCGTTGTCGCCACAGGCCTGGAATTGGTGGCCAAGGTTGCCCAGGATAAAGGACGCCTCGAAAAATTTATGGAAGTTTTGCAGAGGTAAGAGCGGTTATAGCCTTTATATAGTTTCCACACAGGAGACCACCGATGGATATTTACGAGCAACATTATTAGAAACCGCGGGCGAGTCTGCACTGATCTCACCCTGATGTGCAGAGCCTGCAAAAAAACAAAAAGGAGAGCAATATGTTAAAGACAAGAATGACGGAGATGTTCGGGGTAAAGCACCCGATCATGCTCGCGGGAATGAATTGGATCACAGAACCGAAACTTGTAGCGGCCGTCAGTAATGCCGGAGGCCTGGGCATACTGGCCGTCGCCCAATACCATCCGAAGGAAATGAAAGACAAAATCAGGCAGATCAAAGATATGACGGACAAGCCTTTCGGAATCAACCAGGGCCTAATTATGCCTGGAGCGAAAGAAAACATTGCCGTGGCGATTGAAGAAAAGGTACCCATCATCAACTACTCTTTGGGGAAACCCTGGTTCGTCAACGATGTCCATGCCTATGGCGGCAAGGTGGTCGGCACCATTGCCATTGCGAAACACGCGGCTAAAGCCGTCTCGCTCGGCTGTGACGCCCTGGTGATTACGGGAAACGAAGCGGCGGCCCATGGCGCCCAAGCGACATCCATGGTCCTCATCCCGCTTGTGGCCAGTATGGTGAAAGTACCCCTGATAGCGGCCGGCGGTTTTTATGACGGCCGGGGACTGGCGGCGGCGCTGGCTCTGGGGGCCGACGGCATTTCCATGGGCAGCCGCTTCATGATCGTCAAGGAATGTCTGGTCCATGACAACTTCAAGCGTTTATGCATCGAAGCCACGGAACAAGATACGCTCTACAGCAATGTGTTTGACGGCATGGACGGACGGATATTGAAGACGAAAGAATCGCTGGCCATGACGAAACGCGGCTTTCCAGCAATTGAAGCCTTCAAGGGCGCCCTTTTGTTGAAGAAACTGCTGAACCTGTCGTTTTTGAAATTTGCAGGGTCCGCCCTCGCGATGATGAAGGCGGAAGAAGGGCACCCCCTCATGGTGCTGGCCCGCCAGGCCGTCGGGAGCATGAAGCATCTCAAAGCGATCAACGAAGGCGATGTGGAAGGTGGCATCCTTTTTGCTGGTCAGTGTGTCGGCGGCATTATGGACAATCCCACGACCAGTGAACTGATAGGCCGTCTCATGGTCGAAGCGGAAGCGACCCTCGACAAAATGAACACGATGAAAGCCTGATCCCATGGCTGCGAAACATTAGCATGACAGTGTACGAAAGGCCCCATATGAAAAATCAATCGCAGCAGAAAAACCTGCTTTTCTTCATTATAATTGGTTGTCTCTTCATGGCGCTGACTTTATCCGAATCCATACCACTCGCCCATGGCGCAGAGATGCCGCCCTATCCCTCCTATGGGAAAGGTCCCCGGGAAGTGATCGTCTTTACGGATTATTTCTGCTTTCCCTGTCAGACCATGGAGGCCTCTCTGGAGCCGGCCATCAGCAAGCTTCTGGCTAACGGCGATGTGAAGGTCACCTTCGTGGATTTTCCCGGTCACAAACTCACCGGCCTGTATGCGAAATATTTCCTGTATGCGACGCAGGGCAAACCGGGCTACCAAAACGCCATGCAGGCGAGAAGTGTCCTGTTTGCTCTGGCAAAACGGAAGCTTGCCCAAACGGAAGCCGATATCGAAAAGGCCTTCATAGAGCGGGGCGTCGCCTGGAAACCCTTTGACCCCAGACACATCTTTACCGAATGGGTACGGATCATTAACAGCTACAAAATCACCGATACGCCGACCTGCATTCTGAAGTTAACAGAGACGGATATGCAACGTTTTGTCGGAACCAGGAACATCAATGACGGGTTTTTCGCCGCCCTGCAGGCCATGGAAAAGAAGGACAATCGGTAAGTTTTTAGGGTATCATTTAAAGGCCCCTGAAATCGCATCCTGATTTCAGGGGCCTTTTTTTTTCATACCGGCCAACCTTTTATAGTCAAAGTCGGGCCACTCAGATGTCCCAGGCTGCCTTGGCCCCTTCGGTGGTGGCCTCGATAATCCGGCGGGGCGCGGAAGCATCGCCAACGATGAAATAACGGATGCCCTTTGCCTCTTATTAATAAACCGACCGATAGAGGTTGCCAACTTCACCGGGGTCTGCCACAGGTCGGGCATTAAAAAGAGCCGCTGTATCGCTAATCGCATGGAGGGCAGCCATATCGAGACCATCCTCGGGAACACCCACGTCACGCAACCGCATGGGGTGGCCTGCCTCTTTCATCAGCTTTTCAACAGCGTCCGCGGCTGCTCCTGCAGCCGCTTTGTCATCCATCCCGACGATGTTCACACCCATGGCCTGGGCAACCATCGCCAGCTTATCGGCGGCAAAATCGACATTGAAACGCATCACCGCGGGTAAGACAATACCACAAGCCGCGCCGTGAGGGACATTATAGAGGATTCCCAGCGTATGGGCCATGGCATGAGCCAGGCCGACCTGGGCGATGGTGAAGGCCCAACCGGCCATGGTGGCGGCGATCTGAAGCTGGTTTCTGGCCTTCTCATCTTTGGGGTTGGTGATAACCTTGGGCAGGTTTTCCTTGATCAGGCGAATGGCCTGGAGGGCCTGACCGTCGCAAATGGGCTGGGCCATGATGCTCGTCAGAGCTTCCACGGAATGGGTCATGGCGTCCATAGCGGTTGTCGCCGTTAATCCCGCAGGCAGGGTGAGGGTGAATTGCGGATCAAGGATTGCCGTATTGGGGATAATCCGGGGATCCACCAGAAAGACCTTTCGCCCGGCTTTCTTGCTCTTGATAACGGCAATGCTCGTCACTTCGCTTCCGGTCCCTGAGGTTGTGGGAATAACAATGTGAGGAATCTGGGGTTCCTGGAGACGGTTGATGGCAATATGATCATTGCACTTGCCTCCGTTTTTCAGCGTGACACAAACCGCTTTGGCCGTATCGATAACACTCCCTCCGCCGACACTGACGATACAGTCCGCCCTGAGGTCACGGGCTATGGCGGTTGCAGCATCCACGATATCCAGATCCGTGTCCTGGGCAATGTTGTCGTAGACGCCCACGCAGAATTCCACCAGAGCATCCTGGACCCGCTGCACGAGACCAGCCTTCCTGACCCCCGGATCAGTCATGATCAGGACCCGTTTGCACCCGAGGTTCACCACCTCTTTATAGATAGCGGGCAGTGTACCGTGGCCGGAGATCACATTCGTGGGACAGTTATACTGGACAAAGGCGACCTTGGTCTCATCGGAAAGACACGCCATGGTAAAGTTGCTTTCGACGGCGGCAAATGAGTTGACGTGGATGCGCTTGATCTGGGTGTATTCGGCAAGTCCCGCGGCGCCCAATTCTCTGCCCACACCGGACTGTTTGTAGCCGCCAAAGGGGCAGAAGTCAGAGAATATATGGTAGTTGTTGATCCAGACGGTTCCCGTGCGGATCTTTTCGGCCACGCGGACAGCCCGGGCATTGCTGCGGGAGAAGACGCCGCCGCCCAGACCATAGATGGAGTCATTGGCAATGGCCACGGCTTCTTCATCGCTGTCGTACTTGATGACGCAGCAGACCGGTCCGAAGATTTCTTCCTGGGCAATACGCATGGAGTTTTTAACATCGGTGAAGATCGTGGGGGCATAATAGTAACCACCTTCCAAGCCGGGCATCACGACCCGTTTCCCGCCCGTCATCAGCTTTGCCCCTTCTTCCTGTCCCAGTTTGACATAACGTTCCACGGTGGCCAGTTGAACTGCATTGGCCAGGGGTCCCATGTGGCTGTCGGGCAGGAGTTGGTAGCCCACGCGGATTTGCTCTGCTCTTTTCTTCATTTTCTCGATGAATTCATCATAGATTTTTGCCGGCACCAGTACACGGGTCCCCGACTCACAGACCTGGCCCTGATGGAAGAAAGTTCCGAAGCAGGCGCCGTTGACAGCCAGATCGATATCGGCGTCATCCAGGATGATGTTGGCGGACTTTCCTCCCAGTTCCAAGGTGACCTTTTTCACTGTATCGGCGGCCATTTTCATGATTTCGCGGCCGACTTCGGTGCTTCCCGTAATGGCGACCTTTCCCACATCGGGGTGCGTGCACAGGATCTTGCCCAGTTCACCGCCGGGGCCGGGGAGGACATTGATGACCCCTTTCGGAATGCCTGCCGCCTGTGCCGCTTCGGCGATGATCAGAGCCGTCAGCGGTGTAGAAGTGGCCGGTTTCAAAACGATGGTGTTCCCCATGATAATGGCCTGTGCGATTTTCCAGAAGGCCATGCTGGCGGGGAAGTTCCAGGGAACAATACCGACGCAGACGCCGATAGGTTCCCGGCGGATCCATTCCCGGCCGGGGGCAAAGACATTCCCCGAATAGGGTATTTCTTCCTGCCAGGGGAAATCATGGCTGGCGTAGTAGCCCAGATTGCGCAGAATCCCCGATCCCAACATTCCCCAGAACTTGGAGAGTTTAATCACGTGCCCGGCGTCCTGGGATTCCGTTACGGCCAGCCTTAGCGTCTGCTGGGCCACCTGATCGGCAAAGTCATAGATTTTGTCCGCCCGGGCAGCGGGGCTGAGGTTGCTCCAGATACCGCTTTCAAAGGCCCGCTTCGCCGCGGCAATGGCCGCTTCGGCATCCGCCCGCCCGGCTTTAGCCACTGTAGCAAAGGGTGCTCCCGTCCCCGGATCGATGGTTTCAAAAACATCGCCGTTTGCCGCTTCAACAAACTCTCCATCAATAAATAATTTGTAATGGTCCATCCTAAATCCTCCCTTTCTTGGTCTTAATTTATGGTGTTACGATATTGAACCACAGATCGAATTCATCCAGCATAGACATGAGTTCACTGAGTTTCCCGATGCTCCCCTCATAGGAGATCTGTCGCAGTAGAATCCTGGCGGGAAAGGTGGTCTGTCCGCTAATGACCTTGTTGAAAAGTTCCCGGGAGAGTTTGAGCGAGCAGTCGGCGTTTTTGGCCTGTTTTCCGGTGGTGTGGTTCAGGACGGAATTTTCCAGAGACAGGACGTAAAGCTCGTTTGTATCGGTGAAGTGCCAGTTGATGGTAATGGACTTCCCCGCCGCCTTTGGGCCATTGAGGCGAATGGCCATGCTGTCGAAGATCATGTCCAGGGTCAGGGCCTGATAGACGTCCAGGGCCGGGGGTATTTTGGCGAAGGGCTTCTTGACGCCTTGCCTGAGTTCCTGGGCCCCGAAGAGATAGAAATTCCGGAAGACGGCCGATTCGGATTGGTAGCCCAACTGCTCCAGGGTGTCGGCCTGGAGACGGCGGGCCGCCTGGTTTTCGGGATCGGCAAAAACGACATGGTTTACAACCTGGGCAACCCAACGGTACTCGCCCTTGTCAAAGGATACCTTCGCCTTGGCCAGGACCTGGTCTGCGCCTCCCATGAATTCTACATACTTTTTGCTCGCCTCCACTGACGGCAAGGGATTGAAATTGGCCGGATTGCCGTCGTACCAGCCCAGATAGTGTTGATACACCGCCTTGGCGTTCCAGCCCACCGTGGCATAATAACCACGGTTGAACCATTCCCTGGCCAATGTATCAGGCAGTCGAAGCTCCTCGGCGATTTCCGTCTTGGTATAGCCCTGGTTGGCCAGGCGCAGGGTCTGGTCGTGGATGTATTTATAGGCGTCCGACTGCTTGCGCAGGAAGTTAATGATATTTTCCTTTCCCCACCGGGGCCAGGTATGGCCGACAAAGACCACATCCGACGTCTCCCCGAATCGATCAATGGCCTCGTGAATAAAGCCTGACCAGGTCTTGGCGTTGCGAACCTGTGCCCCCCGGGGGGTAAGCAGGTTGTGGAGAGTGGCCACGCAATTGTCGGCCATAAAGAGCGCCCTCAACTGTGGAAAATGAAAATTCATATTCGACGGCGCCTCCGTGCCTGGCGTCATCTGAAAGACGATTTTGATGCCGTCAACGGTCATTTCCTGTCCCGTTTTAACCACCGTATCGGTTGGATGAATCAGACTGGTGGATAGGGTCATGGGTACTGATTTCCCGAGGCCTGCATCCACCTGCCCCCGGGGTCCCCGCTGTAAGAAGGGCCCATACATGTACTGGCTCCTCCGGATCATGGCATTGCCGGCGTAAACGTTTTCACCTATAGCCTCTTCCATGAATCCCGCCGGAACGATGATCTTGACCTTACCCCCCTGGACATCCTCGGTGGAGACCACTCCTTTTATGCCTGCCCAGTGATCCGCATGGCTGTGGGAATGGATGACGGCCATGATGGGTTTCTTTCCCAGATGCGCATAAACAAGCTCAAGGGCTGCCCGTGAGGTATCAACAGAAGTGAGGGGATCAATGACAATGTAGCCGGTATCACCCGCAACGATCCCCATGTTGGCCAGGTCATAACCACGCACCTGATATATCCGGTCGGCCACTTTAAATAGGCCATGGAAATTGTTAAGCGTTGCCTGGCGTCGCAGGCTGGGATTGATGGTCGGGAAAGGGGCGTCACCGTTCAAGAACTGATATTGGTTCATATCCCAAACGATTTGGCCTTCGGGATTGCGGATGACGGCGGCCGGCGCGGGTGCGACCAATCCACGGGCGGCGTCGGCAAAGTCCTGTTTGTCACGAAACGGCAGGTCATTGAGAACAGCGACGTTTGATTGTCGGGTTGCCTCTGTGGCAGTCCCGGGTTCCGCAGCTTGAACCGAAACATGCACCATGACGGTCAGGGCAACCAGAGCCAGAAAAAGAACTTGCAATAGCCAGAAACTCTTTCTCTTCTCCATATTTTCCCCTATGCCTCCCTTGGCTGTTTAGTCTTTTCTCATAAGTATTTTACCAAGTCAATGTGGAATGTTATTTTCTCATCGAGCCTCCTTTCAGATTAGTTTTATCCCGCTGTTG